>JANXAC010000002.1 GCA_025061835.1 Spirochaetota bacterium | reverse complement strand
GTGGTTGCTGAGGAGATGGGGAACTTGGCGGAGGACAGTAGGAAGAAGGCAGTGGAGGTTGAGAGGATAGTGAGGGATGTTATTGAGAGGGTGAAGGGTAGCATTGAGGGGGTGGAGGAGAATGGGGAGAGGTTTGTGAGGATAGGAGATGGGATAAGGGAGGTGAGTGCGTTTGTTGGGGAGATAAATGCGAGTATGGTGGAGGTGGGGAGGACTAATGAGATGGTTATGGGGGTGATAAGTAATTTGACGAGTTATAGTGAGGGTATAAGGGTAGCTGTTGAGGAGGGGAAGGTGGGTATGGAGGAGGTTGTGAGGGCTGTGTATG
Organism: Spirochaetota bacterium; assembly: GCA_025061835.1. NCBI lineage: Bacteria > Pseudomonadati > Spirochaetota > Spirochaetota bacterium. Next base: position 145,360 of record JANXAC010000002.1, on the reverse strand, counting down.
AGGTAAGTGATGCTACGGGTAATTTGAATGATAGGTTTAGTGAGGTGTATGGGGTGATGAGGGGAGCTGTTGAGGTGTTGAGGAGTGCGAGTGAGAGGTTGCCTGAAGTTGTAGAGAGTCTCAAGGTTCTGGGTGAGGAACTGAACAAGTTTAGAGTAAAGGAGATAAAATTCACAAAGGGTATAACTTTGGTTGAATAGTTTGTGTTTTTTCATTTGAGATACAATATGGTCTAAAATTTACGGTCAGGTATGGTTTCTTACTTTAATCTAAATGGAACATTTTAATTTGCTAACTCACCTACTAGAATTTATATCTTAAGTCCATACTGTTTGACTACCAGGTGAAAGTATGTTATTAGAATTTTTGTATGGAAACTGTAGAGGTTCAAGTAAAGGAAGAGAGATAATAGGTATGATCCTGTGTTATTTTTAATAAGAGAGGTAGATATTATTCGTGGTGATTTGAAGGAATTTAAATCCTACGTTGAACTTAGGTTTGTTGAAATAGATACAAAGATTGACAAAAAGTTTGATGAGTTGAGTAAGCTAATTGATGAGACAAACAAGAGAATTGATGAATTTAGGTTAGAGTTATCCCAGAGGATTGAGGATGCTAGAAGTGAGTTATCTCAAAGGATTGATGGAACAAGTAAGAGAGTTGATGAAACAAGCCTCAGAATAATAGTTTGTATAAACTCATGGTTGGAATACTAGTGGTTGTTTTATCTGTTATTCTAACGTCTATTGTTGGTATAGTCATAAATTTGGTTTTGAGGTAATTTGTAATTTGAAGGTACTTTGGTGTTATATTTATAATCAACTTTCGCTTTCTGAAGGTGGTTTATGAAAACGATAATGATAAAAGGAAGTCAGGTAAGTAGAAGATATTATGTTATAGATGCTGCTAATAAACCTGTAGGTAGGTTAGGTGTTGTGATAGCAAGACTACTTATGGGTAAGCATAAAGTAGATTATACTCCTCATATTGACAACGGTGATTATGTAATAGTCAAGAATGCTTCAAGAGCAATTATGACAGGTAAGAAGAGTCAGTTTAAGGTATTTTTCTGGCATTCAGGGTACCCGGGGGGACTCAAGCATGTCTATTTTAAGGACGCAATCTTGAAGAATCCAAGGTTCGTTTTTGAAAGAGTTGTCAGAGGAATGTTACCAAAGAATAGATTGAGGAAACATAGATTGAGAAGGATGATAGTAGTAAAGGATGATAATGTTAAGATTCCTTCCGGTGCGATTGAATACAAGGTCTAGGAGGTGTAGTTATGGCTAAAACTGTTATAGCAAGAGGTGGTAGAAAGACAGCAACTGCTAGGGTTTTTTTAAGTCCTGGTGGTAAAGGTAATATAACTGTCAACGGTCTTCTTCTTAAGGATTACTTTAAGAATATTCAAGAATATATTGATACTGTTCTAGAACCTTTCAGAGTAACAAATACTGAGGGTAAGTTTGATGTTTATGTAACAGTAAAAGGTGGTGGTATCTCGTCTCAAGCACAGGCTATAAGACATGGAATATCCCTTGCTTTAGCAAAGTATGACACTCAAACATTAAGACCTAACTTAAGGAGACTCAATTTAGTGAGAAGAGACCCAAGGGCAGTTGAAAGGAAAAAATACGGAAAAGTAAAGGCGAGAAAGTCAAAACAGTACTCAAAACGATAAGGTTTGAATGTCTAAATTTGTTGCTATTGTATATAATCCTGTCAAGGAAGAAACGAAGAGAGTAATAGACAAGTTAAAAAACCTGTTTTCAGAAGAAGGACTTGACTTTTTTCTTGTAAAGTCTGACTACTCAAACTTTTCTGCCAACATTGATATACATCGGGGTATTAAGAAACCTGATTATGTTGTCAGTGTAGGTGGTGATGGCACGATCCTTTACTCCGCTAGGCTTTTCGCTCAATATGAAGTCCCTATAATAGGCATAGATGTCGGTAAGTTAGGTTTTCTTATGCACTTTTCTGAAAGTGAGATTGAGAATGTTGTAAAGATGATAAAAGAGGATAACTTTAAGTTTGAAAATAGAATGATGATAAGTGTGATTGTGAGGTTCAAGAGTGGAAGAGAGTTTTTTGGTAATGCTTTGAATGAGGTTGTTGTATCAAGAGGTAAGTTTCATAGGCTTCTGGATATAGATGTCTTTGTTGATGGAGAGTATTTGAATACATACCGTGCGGATGGTATTATTGTTTCAACACCTACTGGTTCAACAGCGTATTCTCTGTCTGCTTTTGGTCCTATTGCTATGCCTACGATGGAGAATTTGATAATAACGCCAATCTGTCCTCACACGCTATCCGCTCGTTCAATAATTCTTGAAAGCACAAAGTCAATTGTTCTTAAAATTGGATACACAACTCCTCCATCTGTTGTTGTGATGGATGGACAAGACTACATTGATATAGACGAGGAGGTAGAAGTAGAAGTAACTAAATGCAGTTTCTACGCAAAGGTCGTTACAAACCCTAAAATTAACTTCTTTGAAGTACTGAGAAGAAAACTTAACTGGTAATTGAATGGAGATTTTTCAACTCTGTAGGCAGATTGTGGTTCATTATCACACTTACTCAAGTTGGTGGCCTTACTATAACGATAAGGATGAAATAATTATCTCCTCAATTCTTACACAGAATACGAATTGGAAGAATGTAGTTAAGTCTCTCAACAATATCTTTCAGGAAGTAGGTTCAACTAGTCTTGATAGGGTAGGGGAGTTAGACTACGAGGTATTGAAAGACATTATAAATCCTTCAGGGTTTAGTAAGTCAAAGGCTAAAACTATTCTTGAGGTTGCTAGGTATATTAACGGTTATGGAGGATATAGAGTATTTAAGAATCTAATGTTTTCGCTTATAAGGCGTAGCAAGTCGTTCAAGGAAGTTATTGGTATAGTTGATAGTTATAGGAATGAACTAATGAGAGTGAAAGGAATAGGAAAAGAGACTGCTGATAGTATTCTACTGTATTCGTTTGAAGTTCCAACTTTCGTTATTGACAACTACACTGTTAGGATAATTAATTCTCTTTTCTCTAAATCTTTTAGAAAAGATAGAGATTACGAGTTTTTGAGAGGAATGTTTCTAGATTGTATCTTCGGGAATTTGAGGTTGTTTTTGGACTTAGGGAGTCTTGTAAAGGCTTGGAACTATTGGGAGTGTAGTATAGGTAGTGTATTAGAAAGAGTTGTTTTGGTATTGAAGGTTTTACACGCAGGGTTCGTTGAGATAGGTAAGATGGGTTTGAAAAGTAGTAACGAATTAATAGACTTTCTATGTTTGAAATTTTGAAGATAGGGATTTATCTCTTATATCTAGTAGGAAGGGTATAACTTTATAAACAAACGAAGGACCGTAATGTGCGAAAAAGTCATAGATCCCTGGTGTAAGGATTACTCTCTGTTCTTCAATTGCTTTAAGGTTTCCAAATCTTTTTGTTAGAGAGTTTTTTATCATATCTATGCTTCTTGACCTTGAAAACATTTTAGGTTCGTATATTATCACATCAGGCTCATTTTCCTTGAGTATTTCAGGTATCGGTTCTAACCATTCAGAAGGATAGTTCTCAAAAATGTTCTCAAATCCTAACAATCTGAGTGTATCGGTGATATAACTGTATGCACCAAATGTCACAGGTCCTCCAAGGTCTATCTCAATGTAAGTTTTTATTCTGTTCTCATAAGTTTGGCTTAAGTGTCTTGATAAGGATGCTAGTAGGTTTTTTTCTAACTCAACTGCTCTATCATAGTATCCGCATACAAGTCCCGCCTCTACACATCCTGCTATAAGTTCAGATAGTGTTGCTGGTAGTCTTATTGCATAAACAGGATAGTTTTCAGACAGCTTTCTTGCGAATTCTAACTGATATCCTGTTGTTAGAAAGATAACATCAGGATTAATCTCTTCCAATACTTCCTTCTTATATGTTGAATATGAGCCGACTATTACTCTACCTTTTCTTATGCTTTCATCTGGATGAACGCAATAGACACTTATCCCTTTAACTATTTCACCTAGTCCCATTTTAAACAAAGATTCTGTTATAGATGGGCTGAAACTAACTACTCTATTACATTTCTCAGGTAATTCTAGCCAGTTGCCTGTTGCTTGACAGAATACTCTTCTTTTCACAGTTGTATTATAAGTAATCTATGTAGAATTCAAGGTAGTAAATGTGCGAAGGGTCTAAAAAATCCTGCTTACTTACTTGGTTAGAATTTGGAATTTGATAATATAACCAAAAATTATTGAAAGCAGGGGGGCATCTTTTTATAATGGTTTAGGTTTTGGAGGAGGAATATATGAAAGTTTATGATACAAAAGAAATAATAAATATAGCAGTCATAGGTGAGCACAGAAGTGGTAAAACAACTTTCCTTGACAGTGTCTTCTTTGTATCGGGTAAGGTAAGTGAAAAAGGAAGCGTAGATAAGGGAACTTCAATAATGGATTTTGACCCAGAAGAAGTAAAAAGAAAGATGACAATCAGAAGCATCTACTCGTATGTGGAATACAAGGACAAAAAGGTAAACTTCATAGATACTCCGGGCTTTGTAGATTTCATCGGTGAGATGGAGATGGCTCTTGAAGTCGTTGAAAATGTTATCCTGGTAGTTGATGCTGAAAGAGGTATAACGATAGAGACGGACAGAATCTGGCACTCTGTTGATGAACTACACGTTGCTAAATCAGTCATAATAAATAAGATAGATACGCTTTCAACAGAATTTGATAAACTTGTAGATAAAATTAAGGCAAAGATAGGTAAGATAGCAGTTCCTGTTGAGATACCATACTTTGACGGAGGTAAGTTTGTAGGAACGATAGATGTTATTCATAAAAACTTGATTGTCTATGAAAATGAAGGTAGAAGCTTCAAGAAACTTGATATTCCAAAGAATTATGAGGAACTTGTGAATAAGTATCGTGATGAGATATTTGAAGACATATCCGATATAGACGAAGCATTTATGGAGAAGTATCTTTCTGGTGAGGAGATTTCCGAGAGTGAGATTGTTCAAGGTTTTAGGGATTGTATAACGAAAGGTAAGATAATACCTATATTTGCTGTTTCTTCCTTGACTAATGTTGGAGTTCTTAATGTGTTAGATATTATAGTAGAGGAGTTCCCTTCGCCGGATGTTCATAAGGAACTAGTTGTTTTAAAGAACGGTAAAGAGGTAACTGAAGATATATCCAGTGAAAAACTCACGATATTGACTCCTTTTAAGGTTAGGATTGACCCATATACTGGAAGGATATCATACTTCAAAGTTTGGACCGGTAGTGTTAAGAGTGGGGCTGAATTTTTCATTCCCGATACATCATCAACCTTGAAATTACAACACCTATATTTATGCTTTGGTAAATCTCTTGAGGAGGTTAGTGAAGTTAAGGCGGGAGATATTTTCGCTGTTCCGAAACTTGAGGGAGTAAAAGTTGGATACACTTTGGTGTCTGATAAGGTGGATTTGAAACTCAAGCATCTAGCACTTCCTAATCCTATATTCTTTACTGCGGTAATAGGTAAAAACAGAGGTGATGAGGATAAACTTGCTGAACTTCTTGCTAGATTTTCTGAAGAAGACCCTTCTTTCATAGTTAAGTTCAATGATTTTTCAAAAGAGCTTGAGGTTCATTGTCAGGGGGAAAACCAGTTTAATATATATGTTGAGATACTCAAGGAGAGGTATAAGATTGACTTCGCACTTGATACTCCTAAAATACCTTATAGGGAAACGATAACAAAACCTGTGGAAGCGCATTACAAACACAAGAAGCAGACTGGTGGACACGGGCAGTATGGTGAAGTGTTTATCAAGGTTGAACCACTTGAGAGAGGTAAAGGCTTTGAGTTTGTTGATCAGATACGAGGAGGACATATTCCGAAGCAGTTTATACCTTCTGTTGAGAAGGGTGTCTTGAGTGCGATGGAGGAGGGTGTTTTGGGTAAGTATCCTGTTGTTGATGTCAGAGTTATACTTTATGAAGGTTCTTATCACGAAGTTGATTCATCCGATATATCCTTCCAGATAGCGGGTTGGCATGCGATGAAGATAGCACTTGAAAATGGATCTCCTGTTATTCTTGAACCAATCATGGATGCAAAAATAATAGTTGATGAGAGTTATATGGGCGCTATCACAGAGGATCTAAACAGTAGAAGAGGTAGGATAAATAACATTGATAGAAAGGAAGATGGAACTGTAGTAATTAGTGCATACGTTCCTATGTCAGAGATGATAAAGTATTCATCAGCTCTAAGCTCTATAACTAAAGGAATAGGTAGATTTACAATGTCTCTTGCCTACTATGATATATTGCCAGAAAAGATGAAGAATGAAGTCTCCGAGATGGGAAGAAAGATAAAAGAAAAAGCAAACAGTTAATACGTTAGAACTCAAGTATTGTTATTACCATACTTTATGGTAATGTTTGATATGTAGGAATAATATATGAAAATTGAATACATTCTAACGGTATTCTTTGGTGGTGGGATAGGGGCAGTTCTTAGATATTTGTTGTCTTTTTACACAACTTCGTGGTTGGATCCGTCATTTCCTTTAGGGACATTGATTGTAAACACTCTAGGTTCGTTCATAATAGGTTTTATATCTTATCTTTCTGAAGTATCTATAATACCAACGAGTTTCAGGATGTTTCTGATGGTAGGAGTTATTGGTGGTTTCACAACATTTTCTACATTCTCACTTGAGAATATAAACCTTTTAAGGGATGGTGAGATAAAATTTTTCGTCCTTAATATATTTTTATCTGTCTCGCTTGGGTTAGGTGCTGTTGTTGTTGGATATGTATTCGGTGGGTTAATAATGGGGAGGAAGGTATGAAGCTTTCTGGTGATGCTGTTCTAATAAGGGTATTCGTTGGTGAAAGTGATAAGTACAGAGGTAAACCGGTTTATGAACAAATAGTTCTGAAAGCAAGAGAGATAGGAATAGCAGGAGCAACAGTCATAAGAGGTATGATGGGATATGGGGCTACTACTAAACTCATACACTCAGCAAAGATTCTTGAGTTATCATCAGACCTACCAGTAGTAGTTGAAATAGTTGATACTGAAGAAAAAATAAATCTACTTTTGCCTTATGTTGATGAGATTGTTGAAGGTAAAGGTGGATTGATAACTATGGAGAAGGTTAATGTTATAAGATATATACACAGCGAAAGAAGTTAGTTTTTAAGTTTTATTTTTGATAGTCCTGCTATTGCTATCGCTATTGCGTCTGCACAGTCATCGGGTTTTGGAACTTTATCAAGACCTAGAATAAGTTTGACTATGTTTTGTATCTGAACCTTTGGGTGTCTTCCTTTGCGACCGGTTATAAGTTTCTTAACCTCAAGGGGAGTAATCTCAAAAACCTTTATGCCTGACTTGAGTGCCAAGATTCTAACAACACCTGCTACTTCTAAAACCTTGACTGCAGTTTTGACGTTCTTACCGAAGAATACCTTTTCAATACAAACAGCAGATGGTGAATACTCTGAAATTATTGAACTTAAAATGTCGTTTATCTTAACTATCTTATCGTTGAAGTCGGTATATTCTGAAGTTTCAACAACGCCAGATGTTATAAGTTTCAAGTTTCTTCCATCATACTCAACTATACCATACCCGAGGATTGAATACCCTAGGTCTATACCAAGAACTCTCATAGATACCTTTCATACTTATCCTGACTTTTCATGATCTTGACTATCTCTCTAACTGTTTGGTCTTCTGATTTCTTTGTGATTAAGACATTGTCTCCTTCCTTTATTACAATGACATCCTCAAGGGAACTAACTGCAACAACTCCTGTATTCTCACCTATAATAAGAGAATTCTTAACATTGTAGGTTATGACATTACCTTTTATTACATTCTCGTTATCATCCTTTTTGTTGAGTCTATAGACAGATGCCCAGGACCCAACGTCATCCCAGACAAAATCACTCTTGACGCACAGAACGGACTTACTTTTCTCCATAACTCCGTAGTCAATAGATATGCTTTCAATCTTTTCAAACTCCTCAAGCATTACCTCTCCTTCAAGTTCTTTACCCATCGCTTCCTCAATGTTTATTAATGCTTCACCGAGAGGTTGTAAATGTTTGTATATTTCTTCAATTATTGTTGATACCTTCCATACAAACATCCCACTGTTCCAGAAGAACTTACCACTGCTTAAGTATTCAACTGCTTTTTCATAGCTAGGCTTCTCAACAAATCTCCTAACTTCAAAAACATTTCGTTTGTTGAATGTGTCAATAATATTTCCAACTTCAATGTAACCGTATCCTGTGTCAGGTCTTGATGGCTTTATGCCGAGAGTAACGAGTGATAAATATTTTTCCGCTGTTTCAAAACCAACTTCAACAACCTCATAAAACTTGTCAAGGTCGTCAATGTAATGGTCCGAAGGCATAACGAACATAGTGTAGTCGCCAAAAAATTTTCTTATATACACTGCCGATAATCCTATTGCAGGAGCAGTATTTTTCGGTATTGGTTCAACTATGATGTTTTCAATAGGAAGTTCGGGTAACTGTCTCTCAACTATTGGGATGAGGTCAGAGGAAGTAACTACAAAAATCTTATCATTATCAACTAATTCTAGTGCTCTGTAATATGCACTCTGAATCATGGTTCTATCGCCTGTGAGGTTTAGGAATTGCTTGGGGAATGATCTTACACTTTTAGGCCAAAACCTCTCACCCCTACCACCAGCCATTATAACCACACACCGCATACAAGTAGTTCCTCAATTCGTAATTTTAACAAACCTCTCATAACTAGAATCAAATAAAACTCTAGTGCTCTCATAATCAATACTATAAACTAATTTTCTATCGGTATCGTAGCAGTAGAAATTTGTGCTAGCTTTGGACAGAACGAAAAGAGTTAGTTCGTTCTTGCCGTTATAAAATTTTATGTAAGCCAATGGAGAATTACTCTTGATAACCAAATCCCTATACATCCTACTGTCAGGTGGTATAAAGGAACTTATGGATATACTCCTCAAATCCTTAAGAAACTCTGTCTCTATGAAAGTGCTATCCAACTCCTTCTCAACAGGAACTTTTGACAACCATCTGTTATTTATGTTTGTGAATACCATAACGGGATAACTCATAGGTTTGTATTCAATTCCTGTGACATTAGTCCATTCGTAGGTGAATATATTTTTATCTCTTGCTTCATCTGGATACTTTAAGATGTTGTCAATTTTGTATGCATAGACTAGATATATTTGTGAGTAATCATCGTTCAAGACGGTATAGTAGTAGTCTTTGGTAGGTGCTAGATTACCTACAGTCAGAGTATTTGTTTTTCCCTTTATGTCAAACTGAACCCTGGCATTAGGTTTGTCAAAGCCGAAGTTAAGATAAATATCATCAACTTCATTTGAAGATATTCTTCCAAGTTCTTCAATATCTCCTAGAATGTTAGCGATGAAATTTCCTAACTTTGGGTCAACTCTGTCGGTTATATTTGAGTAAGATATGAACCAATACTCATTTCCAGCCTTCTTGAATAAAGTATAGTTATACTCCTTAGTCCTATCGTAGTAGTCTCTAAAATATATTGAGATAAAGGAGATGTCTTGAGATGTAAATTCTCCAAGAATGAATTCTTTCTTTTTTACTACCTTTACCTCACCTCTTTCAAAGATAAAGAAGAATACAAGTAGGACTACCAGAATTCCAAGAAGGATAAGAATAAGAACTGTCTTGCCCCTCATAGATTAGGGTTCTATTTTTTATCCTTCTTACCTAACCTGTGAGGTCTAGGTCCTTTTCTCGTTCTTGCGTTGGTTCTAGTTCTCTGTCCTCTTACAGGTAATCCCTTCTTGTGTCTTATTCCTCTATAGCATCCAATGTCTATAAGTCTCTTTATGTTGAGCCTGATTTCAGTCTTTAGATCACCTTCAAGTTTATAATTCTTCTCTATTTCATTTTTGAGTTTGTTGAATTCATCTTCTGTGAGTTCAGAAACTTTCTTGTTTGGATCAATGCCTAGCCTTTTAGGTATGCTATAGGCAAGAGATTTACCAATGCCGTATATATACCTTAATGCTACTAACAATCTTTTGTTGGGTATCTCAACACCTGCTATACGTGCCATGATATTCTACCTCCTTTCTGTCTCTGCTTGTGTTTGGGGTTTTCACATATTATCATTACTCTACCTTTTCTCCTTATTACTTTACACTTCTCACATATAGGTTTAACCGATGCTCTAACCTTCATACTAAACCTCACTATAATTTAAATTTTACACAAAGTATTCATTTGAAATCAAGTTAGTAAGTGTATCAGTATGGGATTTTTAGAATCGTTAGAGAGGAAATGAAACATACTATTATGTTTTCTAGTGAGATAACGTTGAACATAAATTTTTTCTGCTCATGATCTCTGAACTATTACTGTATTTGTCCGTTTGTGATGAATGTTAGGGGATTAAAGGCAACATATCCTCCTACTCCGACTACATACATTCCAAGATGTAAGTGAGGTGCTGTTGAAATACCCGTCTGACCTATTTTACCTATTATCTGTCCTCTCATAACCCTCTCTCCAGCATTGACGTATCTCTCTTTAAGATGAAAGTATGATGATACAATCCCGACTCCATGGTAGATGTATATACTTTCACCATTAGCAAGAAAGTTACTTGATATAACTACTACTCCGTCTGCGACTGCATACACATTGTCATCAGGCTCAAAACTAAAATCAACTCCTCTGTGATACCTAATTCTACCATCTGAATACACTCTTGAGACACCAAATGGTGATGTTATTCTATTGGTAGAAGGTAATGAAAAGATAGGAATACGATCACTCACAAAAGATTCAAGTTCAATTTTAGATATTGTATTCACTATGAAGTGGATATCACTAGATATTCTTTCCTTATTTTTAAGTATTTCTCTTGACTGTTTAGGTAAGGTTAGTTTCTTTGGTTTCATATCAATCTTATCTAGATACTCAAGGATTACTGTGTTTGAAGATATTACTTTTCCATCTCTTTCAATATACAGGGCTAACTCCTTAACTCTAATATCAGGAGGTATAGGTATTACGGAGAAGAATGTGTTTGAAGACTTATAAAATGGAAACAGTAAGTTAGTATTGTATGATGGTCTTACGAATGTTTTTGATGTAGTATCTCCGTTTAGGTAAACCACGACTATATCTCCGATAGAGTCAATAGAGGTTTTTGAGAGATACACCTTGTCCGAAGAGAATAGGGGAGATACTATAAGTAAGTTTAAAGTGACTAATATGCTACTTGATCCTATAATTCTTAATAGCATCTTCCTTAAAACCCTCCTTTCCAACAAGAGGCACAAACCTGCACGAAATATCCTGAAAAACTTTAACATTTCCATATATTTTTTTCACAACCATTAACCTTTGTAATTCTAATCCACCTATTGGTATAGTAATTATACCATTATCGGATAGTTGATTTATTAGACTATTCGGTATCTGTGGGCTTGCGGCACTAACTATTATTCTATCATAAGGTGCGTATTCAGGAAGCCCTATACTACCATCCCTCACCAAGACCAAATAGTTAGTATAACCTAACTTAACAAGTCTCTCTATTGCTAATCTAGCAAGTTCAGGAATTATCTCAACAGAATACACAAAATGTGAAAGTTCGCATAGTAGTGCAGTTACATATCCACTTCCTGTTCCTACTTCTAAAACACGATGAGATTTGTTTAATTCTAACTTCTTCAGCATTGTAAATATCATTGAAGGTTGAGAAATGGTTTGACCATACCCTATGTCAAACGCATTGTTAAGATAAGCATTTTCTCTGTTGCTTTCACTGAAGAAAAGTTCTCTTGGCACTTTTTCAAATGCTAACTCTAGTTTTTCATCAAGTAGTCCCTCTGCCTTCAAAATTCTTTTTAGATTTTCCTTACTTCTCTTTATAAATTCGTCTTTATTCATAATAAACTAGTAAGTCTATACAATAAATCTATTCAAACTAACTCTCAATGTCTTCACTAATTACAAATAATCCTACTATCAAGCATTCGCCTAAAGAAATTATAATTTTGTTGCTACCAGTTGGTCAGGAAGGCTCAATACTAGGTTTGGATCTTAAACTCTTATTTACGCTTTAGGGTAGGTTAGGAACACCTACCAAAATAATCTTCTAGATTCTATGCTTATTTCCTTTCCTTGCTTTTGAGGAATGGTTTTAGTTTTTCTTTTAGTAATTCCAGTGCTCTTGCGTGTAGTTGTGATACGCGAGATTCTGTTACATTAAGCACTGCACCTATTTCCTTGAGAGTAAGTTCCTCGTGGTAGTATAGCATTATCACTTGTAATTCCTTTTCTGGTAGTTCCTTGATTGCTTCCTTTATCTTTTCTATTATTTCGTTTCTTATAACGATCGTTTCAGGGTTTGTGGTTTCCTCTGGTGCTTCAATCATATCTTCAAGTGTTAAAGTGCTATCTGATGATGAGTCTGAAAACAACATATCATCTAGAGAGTTTATATAATTCCTAGAACTTTGTAGTTTAAGTGAGGTCTCTTCAAACTCTTCAGGAGATACTCCTAGTTTTTCTGCTATCATATCCTCGGATGGTTTTTCGCCAAGTTCGTATTGGAGTTCTGACACTGCTCTATGGTATTCTTTTTCAATCTGCCTCACAGACCTAGGTATCCAGTCCATTTCTCGTAATTTGTCGTATATTGCTCCTCTTATCCTTATGATTGCGTATGTTTTGAATTTGACACCTCTATCTGGGTCAAATCTCTCAATAGCGTCTATTAGTCCATCAATGCCCCATCCGATGAGGTCATCGTAGTCAGATTGATCATTTACAGTTATATTCATATTGGATACAACATACTTCACGAGTGGGGAGTATTTCTCTATGAAGAAGTTTCTAATTTTTATATCTCCAGTTTTTTTATACTCCTTCCACTTTTTGTCCTCTTCTTCAGGGTCAAGTTCATATTTTGATAAGTCAATGTTAGGTCCCCTCACACATTCCCTCTGTGATATTATCTTTTATAAACTACTCTCAATTCAAATTACTGATACTAAAATTAAGAATGCTAAAACTCCTATTTTCAACATTTTTTTGAAAGAGTTCAAAAAATATGTGTAATGCTTGTAAATACTGGTTTCCTACAAAAAATGTTGCAATTTGAAATTATGATGTTTATAACATTGTTGTGTATAGAAAGTTGCTCTAGCCTACCGAGTGTAGATACCAAAATATTTGGTATTCACGCTATGGTTTTTACTTGCCCTTTCAGGGGTTGAGATGGAATTCTAGAATTCTCTGGTAGATTGGGTTTGGGTGCGAGAGAATGCTTCTGTAGAGAACAAAACTATTCACTCTGAAACTACCAAAAGTTCTATTGTTCTCTCTAAGAATACTTTGAAGTTTTGATGAATTAACTCTAGTCTTAAACCTTGCTAGTGTTATGTGTGGTGAAAATTCCCTCTCATCTTTCGGTATCCCCAATTCGTTAAGCCTAGACTCAACAAGATTATGTAATTCCCTTAGACTACTACTTTTTTCAACACCAACCCAGAAAACCCTAGGATACTCAATAGAACCAAAAATCCCAACATCACTCACTACGAGGTCAAAAGAACCTGATCTAACATCCTTAAGTGCTTCAACGATTTCTTTAGTCCTTTCAGTTTCGCCTATGAACTTGAGTGTTAAGTGAATGTTAGTCGTAGGAACTACTTTAGCACCTATTTTCTTTAAACCTTCCATAATTCCAACAAACTTGGTTTTGATTTCGTCAGGTATGTCAATCGCAACGAAAAGCCTATCCATTAGAACGGTTTGAAAATATCCTTCAGAGTTCTAGTGTCCTCAACATCCTCAATTATCTTGTATTTTCGTAGTATCACAACAAACATCGCAACAAGTAAAGAATTAACAAGCCCTTGATAGAAAAGAGCCATTCCTACCGCACTTATGAACGCAAATATGAATATAGGAACGATTGTCAATACCGTCAGAAATACAACAAACACATTATCCATCATTATAACCCATGACCTACTTATCGCAGTCCTGATGCTATCTTTCGGGAAGAAAGTTATGTATAGAGATAGAATGACAAAAAATAGTGTGAAAGTCACTAGATACCAGAATGTTATCACCGTAAGTATGATTCCAAAAATGTTTGTAAGACCAAAGAAGTTTGAGTAGAAAACAATCGCAAAAGTGCCGAAAAAGTATATCAAACCACCTGCTACAGTCCCAAGAAGCGATTTTCCAATCCTCTCTTTCATACCTGCGAAGAACTCCGCAAAGAACTTTTTATGTTCGCCCGAAGAGAAGTTTTTAGCAACAGTGAGTAGCCCTATCTGCGTTGGAAAGAATATACTAGTGCCGAAAAGAGTTGAAATCACAATCCAGAAAAGGTTAATCTCGCCTTGAGTAGGTGTCGCTTCAAACGGAACTCTCATAAACAAAAACAGTCCCATCGTAAAGAATAGTGTAGGTATGTTAGCAAAGAAACCAAGCAAACTGACTAGAATGTTTTTGGAGAAGTTGTCCCACCAAAGCCAAAAAAACTCTTTCAAAACCTTAACCCACATAATTTACCTCACTCAACAAGAATATTATATCTTCTCTTGATAGTTTTACATTTTTGAGTAGTTCGGGTCTGTTTCTGTAAGTGTTTCTAAGCGCCGAAAAGTGTCTCCACCTTGCTATCTCCTTATGGTTCCCATTTACCAAAACATCAGGAACTTTTAGGTTCATAAACTCTCGCGGTCTTGTGTATTGGTCGTACTCAAGAAGCCCACCCTTGTATGTGAAACTTTCGTTTTCTAAAGCACTGCTACTAATGAGCCCCTTCATCCTTACAAGAGCGTCAATGAACATCATTGCTGGTAATTCCCCACCAGTTAGAACAAAGTCTCCTATCCCAATTTCATCATCAACAAAATTGTCAATTATCCTTTCATCAACCCCCTCATACCTACCACAGAGTATTATCAGACTATCAACATTCAAGTATTCCTTTAATACATTCCTAGTTAAGTTTCTTCCTTTTGAAGACATATAAATTACTTTTGCGGATGGTAGGAGTGTCTTTGAGTGAGAGATTGCTTCATACACTACATCAGGTTTGAAAACCATTCCATCCCCACCACCATAAACATAGTCATCAACTGTCTTGTGTTTATCCTTCGCAAAGTCTCTTATGTTTATCACAGTGTATTCAAGTAAATCTCTCTTCGTTGCCTTGTCCATCATACTCGTTGAAAAGTATGTCTCTATGATGTTTGGAAATATAGTCAGGAATATCACTCTCATAGCGTAGTATGCTGATGGAATTTTAAATCCATTCTGATACTTTTATACAACTTACTGATATGTTTGTTAGTGGATTACGAAATTTCTAAATTCGCTTGATAACCAAATTTTGACTTCTTGCTAACCGTCTTAGATTGTAAATCTCAAAATGCTGTCTTGTATGGAATACTTAAGTGTAAATTAGGAAGTATTTACTTCGTCCTAGCACACTTGCTAGGAAGATAAAGTTTATCTATAGCATAATTCTATACTTTTGTTGAAAGTTTGTTTAGGTGTGTTATGAATTACCTGAAGAGTTTCAGGTCTCTTACGAGTAGGTTGAATATGTCGTTGAATAGAACGAGTATGATGAGTGATATTATCGCAACGAAACCTATTGTTTCTATGATTCTTATAGTTGCGGGACTTGGTTTCTTTTTGGTTACCATCTCAACGGATGATAGAACTATATGCCATCCATCAAGTCCAGGGAATGGTATAAGATTGAATATTCCTATCGCCATACTCAATATCGCTACTATTATGAGTAAGTTTTGGAATGCTATTTGGTTTTCTATCGCACTACTGAGGAAGTATGTTATCCGTATAGGACCCGCGATTGAGGATTGAGGGTCTATTTTACCACTAAACAGTAGTTGTAATCCCTTGACTAGTTCAACTAGTTTCTCGTTGGCGAAGTTAAACCCTTTCACAAAAGCCATAATAGGATTAGTTTCCTTCTTCTCCGTTATGATTACTTCGTTTGATAGGATTTTAGGAGAGATACCTATTATGTATCTTCTGTTTCTTTCGTCAAACTTTGGTGTTACTTTTAGTGTTGTCTTATTTCCATCTCTCAAGACTACTATTGTAGTTTCTTTTCCACCAGACTCCGAGAGAACCTCGCTTACCTCGTTGAAGTAGGTAATCTTCCTTCCGTTTATTGATAGTATTCTATCATTCTCTTTTAAGCCTGCCTTTTCAGAAGGAGAGTCTTTGACTACATTACCAATCACTGGTTCTGCTGCGTAGGATATTCCTAACCCACTTTCGTTGTTTATGTAGTTTTTAGGTATAAAGACTGTAGCTTTGTAAGTGTTCCCATCTCTTATATATTCAATTTCAACATTCCTGTCCATCCTGTAGATAAGAACCTGATCTATCTCCTGAAAAGTTTTTATTTCAATGCCATCTATTTTTGTTATTGTGTCTCCAGACTTCATTCCTGCGATAGCAAAGTAGTTTATACCTTTTGAAGTATCAACATGTATTCTTGGAACGAATCCTATGGTTTTGAAACCAACCATCATTATCGTAGTTATAACTATCACTGCAAAGAGGTAGTTGAAGAAAGGACCTGCGAAGGCTATGAATACTCTGTTGTGAGGTTTTGTTCCGTAAAATGTTCTTTCGTCGCTTGTGTCTATCTCGGAAGGGCTATCCCCCCTCATCTTGACGTAACCACCGAATGGTATAGCACTTATTCGGTAATCAACACCGTTAATTCCCTTACCCCATATTCTAGGTCCAAAACCTATTGAGAAGACTTCAACGTCTACCTTCCTCCATCTGGCAACCAGAAAGTGTCCAAGTTCATGCACAAAGACAATTATTCCTAGGAATAGTATCCCTAAGAGTATAGAAAGCAAAGTTGTCATAACAAGTCTCCTGAAACTAATGATAAATTAAAATGAGATAGTCTTTCTATTTAGGTATTTACTACATTGAAAGAGGGTTAGAGACATATTTACCATAATCTCAAGTTTTATGTCAATACTTGATGCTGTGATACGAGAGAAGTCAAAGTTGATAGTAGGTCAGGATGATACGATAACCAAGATAGTGGTTACGATGTTTTCTGATGGGCACATTCTGATGGTTGGTGTTCCGGGGCTTGCTAAAACGCTTATAGCGAATGCTATTTCAAGGATGTTTGAGTTTGAGTTCAGAAGAGTTCAATTTACACCGGACCTTATGCCTGCCGATATAATAGGCTTTGATGTTGTAGAGGATGACTTAAGTAATGGTAGGAAGGTTATAAGGTTTCACAAAGGACCTGTATTCACAAACATTCTACTCGCAGACGAGATAAACAGAGCATCACCTAAAACTCAATCTGCACTTCTTGAGAGTATGCAAGAAAGAAGAGTAACAACATTCAGCAAAACTTACGAACTGGAGTCACCATTCTTTGTGATAGCAACTCAAAACCCCCTAGAACAAGAAGGAACTTACCCACTACCAGAAGCACAACTTGACAGATTTACAATGCAGATAAATGTTAGTTATCCTTCCTTTGAAGAAGAAATTCAGATATGTAGAGTTGAACCTGATCTGTCCAAGATAAGTCCTATAATGTCAAAGGAAGAATTTTTTGAATATAAATCAAGGATTAAGGATGTTTTTGTATCGGATAAGGTAGTGGAATACATAGTGAGAGTTGTTAGACAGACAAGACCTTCTGAGACTAGTATCAGCGAGGTTAAGGAGTTTGTTGAGTGGGGAGCAGGTCCTAGAGCATCACAGCATCTACTGAAAGCATCAAAAACACTAGCATTCTTGAGAGGAGAGAAAACTCTTCTAAAGGAACACATTGATGAAATCGTGTTTGATGTCTTGAGACACAGAGTTATTCTAAACTACTCCGCAAAAATTGAGAATATATCTTCCGAGAACGTGATAGAATTGATTGTAAAGTCAGTGTCCGTCAAGATATAGTTATTTATCAAACAGGTATATAAGCGTTTCTAGTATCTTATTTTCGCTAAAATCAATCCCTAGTAATCCATCATTATTTCTAGTTACTTTTACAGGAATGTCTAGAAAATATTCACTTTCACCTAATACTATCTTATGTAGTATAATACTATCACCACTTATGTTGATTGAAGGGTCTATCTTTACTGATACTCCTTTTTTGCTTATATCAATTATCGTAGAGTCAAATGTTATACCATCTATTTTCAAAGAGATAGAAGAAGGATGTTTCGGCTGTATTCTAGGGAATCTCCTTCTATCGTTTTCATCAACATAATCAAATATGTCAGTTATTCTGTTTTTGCCTCGTGATTTTGAGAAGTAAAGCATTTTGTCGGCTATGTTTAGCAAATCCTCAAAACTGTCTCCATCAATAGGAAATACCGATATACCTATGCTTGTTGTTATATTGAGGTTTCTTTTGGAGAAGAAGAGTTCAGTGCTTTCCCTTATCCTTTCTGCAACTACTCTTGCACCGATCCTCTTAGTTTCAGGGCAAAAAACAACGAATTCATCACCTCCATATCTAAACAGAAGGTCTGATCGCCTTATACAACCGAGTACTATCTTGGAAAACTCTTCTAGTATCTCATCACCGAATTGATGACCATAAGTATCGTTGTAATACTTAAAGTTATCCAAATCCATAATTAGTAAAGAGAAATACCCACCATATCTCCTTGCTTTCTCAGTTTCATAGTTAATTAGAATCTTCATCATATTGTAGTTGTAGGCATAGGTTTTTGGGTCTTGGAACATTATCTCTAGCATATTCACAAACCTGTCCATTTCCATTATTTTAGGATTCTCCAACACTTTACTGTTCAAGAAGTAGTCAAATGCTATAATCCTTATGTCGTAATTAGGCATATTTGATTTGAGATTTAGTATATTAGTCCAGTGTTCTATTATTTCTTGGTCATCCGCTTCTATGCCGAATACGACTTTCGTTGTTTCTCTAAACAAACTTATATTGTCTTGAATTGCCACCGGTCCTGTCTCATTAAAGCGTTTATATACATTTTCTAAGTCCCCCAAGTAATTGGATGATATGAACTTATGGTCTATAGTTTTTAAAAATAATTCTTTCGCCTCTAGCATAATTGCTAGTAATTATAATCAATCTTAAAAAAAATTTCAACAAAATTTTGGACTAGAGGATTTATGAGACAATGATTGAAAACAACACAACACTGAATTAAAATTCATTCCAACTGGAGGCAAAAATGGATGTAAAGAGAGTTAGAGAGGTAACGAATGAGATAATATCAAATGTTAGCAAAGTGATAATAGGTAAGCAAAAGCAGATCAAACTCATACTGTCTGCTATGTATTCAAAAGGGCATGTCTTGATAGAAGATATACCAGGTGTTGGTAAGACTATGTTAGCGCGAGCGATAGCGAAGAGTATAAGTGGTGTATTCAAAAGAGTTCAAGCAACACCAGACTTGCTACCATCCGACATAATTGGAGTATCAATATACAACCCTGAAACAAAAAAGTTTGAGTTTAGAAAAGGACCTATAATTTCGAACATCCTTTTGGTTGATGAGATAAATAGAGCAACTCCGAAAACACAATCTGCACTCCTTGAAGCTATGGGTGAGACACAGATATCAGTAGAAGGAATAAGTATTAATTTGCCAAACCCATTTATAGTTTTAGCAACACAAAATCCTATTGAGTTTGAAGGAACGTTTCCGCTTCCAGAGGCACAGATGGACAGATTTATGATAAACATCTCTCTAGGCTATCCATCACAGGATGAAGAGGTTGAAATACTAACATCTCAAAAACAAATACATCCCATAGAGACCATATCTTCAGTATGCACAACGCAAGAAGTAGTAGAAATTCAGGAAGAGATAAAAAAAGTGTATATTGAAGAGAGTTTGAAAAGGTATATAGTTGAGATTGTAAATAAAACTAGAGGTAATCCTAACCTTCTTCTTGGAGCATCTCCAAGAGGGTCGCTAGCAATCTTCAAAATGGCACAATCACTAGCAGGAATAAACGGAAGAGATTATGTTATACCTGAAGATATAAAATCTGTTGTTATGCCTTGTTTAAGACATAGGCTTATACTCAAGCCAGAAGCAAAACTCAAAGGTATCAAACCTGAGGATATACTAAACTCCATTCTTGAAACAACGGAAGTTCCTGTTGAAGAGGTAAAGAAAAATTAACATGGTGAAATATATCTTCCTAGGTATAGCAATAATTGTCTTCATAATTGTTTTCCCAGTCTTTGAGTCTATACTAGGAATTGCATCATTGCTACTCCTGTTTTTCTTCAATAAGGTATATTCAAACTCGGTTGAGAATAACCTTTTTATCACAAGGTTCATTGAGAATAACAAAATATTCAACGGAGACACAACTTTAGCAGGTTTGATCCTTGAGAATAGGAGTATTTTCCCTGTGGTCGGGTATGTGTATGACTATACAAGTATGGAATTATCACTAAAGCAGAAAGAAACATTTTTCTTATTCATACCGCCAAAGTCAAAGGTTAAACTTACATACCGTATAGTTGGAACTAAAAGAGGTGATCATCATTTAGGTCCTACAATGGTAGAATTTAAGGATATGTTTATGAAAACATTCTCATCCAAAGAGTATGATACTATTGATTTCGTAACGGTGTTTCCAACAATACTACCACACGGCGATATTGACAAAAGTATTCTACAACCTTATGGTGAGATAAAGAATAGACTACCGATATTTGAGGATTTGACGAAGATACAAGGTGTTAGAGAGTATCAAAAAGGTGATGAGATAAAAAAGATCAATTGGAAAGTTTCTGCAAAGTATGATAAGCTATATGTTAATTATTACAATCCTTCAGTGTCTTCTGGGAGTATAGTTATTCTAAACTTATACCATCCTGACTATGATATTAGATACCCTGAGTTTTATGAAGAATTTGCAGTAGAGCTTGCAACAACTTTAGTGTTTGAACTATACACATACCATCAGGAGATAGGTCTTGTATCAAACGGTGAGATAAGAAGAAAAACATCACTCAAAGGTATGTCAATACTAGAAAATCCTTTTGGGTTCTTTGAAGTTCCTGTTTCTTCTGGTAATACTCATATCTCAAACATTTTTGAACTACTTGCTAGGATATACCCTCAAGGTAAAGTTGATGTTCAGAAGATGCTTAAAAACATGTCAATTCAGATACCTTGGGGTACAGCGATAATACTCATAACTCCAAAGATAGACGATGAAACAACACTACTACTTTTTGAGATTTCTAGAAAAGGACATGAGATATTTATATACAATGTTCATCCAAACAGGTCAATATCAAGTGTAGCGAGTAGGAGTATAAGGTCTTACAACACACTTAAAGTTGAGAGTTCTTTACAAGTTGAGAGAGTGGTTTAGTTTGAAAAGGATGTGTAGTTATTTATCTCACAAGGGGTCTTACACCCCTTGAAGACCTACTTTTTAAAAATATCTCTTGAGAAGTATCCGATAAGAAATCCCGCGATAGCCGAGAAGAGTGAAAAGGATAGAAGTATTAGATCACCACTGAGAGGTATAGCGGGACCAGGTTTCTTTCCTCTCTCTTCTGCATACTTTTCTATTACAATCTCATCAAGTGCTCCCCAACTTTCTTCCTCTACTGGCAAGCCTTCTTGTGCCTCCTCATGGTGCTTGTGGTCGTCATCTTCGTGTGAATGAGAGAATGCTAGTGTGAAACCATAGATGATAGATAATCCAACAACCAAAGATAATGCTACCAAGATTACTTTTTTCATACAATACCTCCTTATTTGCTTGGTTCAACGATTGGGTCAATGTAATCTTTTGCTCTATCAACAAAGATTTTTATGACGATTCCAGCGATTATTCCTTCTACAACAGATACTGGTAGTTGTATAGGCAAGAATAGCCCAAATAGTGTAAGCCAAACATTAGTAATTGGTTCTGTTCCATGGAACTCAAGCGCAAGTTGGAATGCCGTTGTTAGGTATGTTAGTATATCAGCGAAGAAGCCAGCCATGAAACCAGCGATGAAGTAAGGTAGTCCTACTAGTCTTGCAAGTTTGTAAGCACCGAAGCCTACGAAAGAGCCAACTATTGCCATTGCGAATACATTAGCACCTAGAGATGTTATCCCCCCGTGAGCCATAAAAAGCGCCTGTATAACGAGCGTTATGAACCCAACGAATATTGACGCAATAGGTCCTATTATGATACTAGATATACCAGTCGCAGCAGGATGCGAAACTGAACCAGCAACAGGTGAAGGTATAGCAAGAGATGACATAAGGAATACAACTGCACCAATGAGTGATATAACTGCAATGTAATTCTTCTTGCTCTTAAGATTGGATATCACAACTATTATTGACCAAATCAGAAATGGTAGTGAGACTGCTATCCAAAACAAAGCCCAGTTCAGGCTTAAAATCCCCTCCGATATATGCATTGAGTATCCTAGATTGGGTATCAATATAGCAAGTGTCATTAGAAGTATTAGTTTTAGAAATTTCATAACCTTATCCCTCCTTATAGGATATATTTTTAATAATTTTTCAGTTTGAATTCAAGAGTGCTTTCTAGAAGTTGGTAAATTTGAACTTATGTTTGGGTGAGTGGTCAAGATTTCAGACTTTATGTTGTGATAGAGACTGGTATCCAGCAATCTCTTAATTTTGAGTTAGAAAGTAGGTCGTCATTTGTTATATTTTTATGGTTGAGGAGTAAGGTATGGTTACACATTACGACATAAGAAAGGATTTTCCTATCTTTAATAGAAAAATAAGAGGTAAGGAGTTGGTGTATCTTGACAATGCGGCTACTTCTCAAAAGCCCATACAGGTTATATCAAAGATTGAAGAGTTTTACAGAAACCACAACGCAAACATACACAGAAGTGTTCATACTCTAGGATACGAAGCAACTGTTGAATACGAAGAAGCACACAAAAAAGTTGCAAGGTTTATAAACGCAAGGAGTTGGCAAGAAATAATATTTGTAAGGAATGCTACTGAAGGTATAAATCTGATAGCATACAGTCTTGGACTAAACATTCTAAAACCTCAGGATGAGATAATAATAGCAATTTCTGAGCATCATTCCAATCTAGTTCCTTGGCAATTTGTGGCAAGGAGAACTTCTTCAAAACTTAAGTTTATAGATATAGATGATGACTATAGGTTAAGGCTTGACCAGTTTGAGAGTATGCTTTCTGAAAGAACGAAGATTGTTAGTGTGGGGCACGTTTCTAATATTACAGGTGTTATAAATCCTATCAAAGAGATTGTGAGACTTGCAAAGAAAGTTGGTGCTATTACTGTTATTGATGGGGCGCAAGGATTACCTCATCTCAAGGTTGATGTTCAGGACATAGGGTGTGATTTCTACGTTGGGACTGGACACAAGATGTGTGGTCCTACGGGTATCGGATTTGTCTATGGGAGAAAAGAGATACTGGAGAATATGGAACCATTTATGTACGGTGGAGATATGATTGAAACTGTTACTACTGAAAAAAGCACTTGGAATGAACTACCGTGGAAGTTTGAGGCAGGAACTGCTAACATTGCTGGCGGTATAGGACTGGGTTATGCCGTTGATTACCTTGAGAGTATAGGAATGGAAATGATTGAAGAGTTAGAAAAGGAAATTACAGAATATACTCTTGAAGTCCTATCAAGTATTGACAAGGTGAAGTTGTTCTGCCCTAGAGATACCAAAGATAGGCTAGGGGTATTTTCATTCGCAATTGAAGGAGTTCATCCTCACGATGTTGCTTATATTCTGGACAGAGAAGGTATAGCGATAAGGTCAGGTCATCACTGTGCTCAACCGCTACTCAATAGAATTGGTGCTTCTGATGGTTCGGCTAGAATAAGCACTTATATTTACAATACCAAAGAAGACATTGATAAAGCTGCTCAAGCAATTCAAAAGGTTATATATACGTTCAAAATCTAGTAATGAATTCTATACTTCAGTCTAGGTACTTCAATGAAATCTAAAATTCTTGACTAAAACACTAGAAATTGGAATGGGTTTTTGTAGGAACTCGCAAGAGATGGTTTGATAAGAATAAAATTCTAAACCTCGTTTTATGTAGAAGGAGGATTTATGGAGAAAGACATTATTTTCCTAGACGACGATCCTTTTGCACCTGAAAATCACATTTATAGAGTTAAGAATATCTTATTCTCTGGGCGGAGTGAGTATCAGGATGTGAAGGTAGTTGAGTTTGAGTGGTTTGGTTTGGCGTTAGTTTTGGATAATGTAGTTCAATTCACTGAAGCGGAGGAGTTTATATATCACGAGACACTTGCTCACATACCTCTATTTACTCATCCAAATCCAAAGAATGTTCTGATAATAGGTGGCGGCGATTGTGGTGTTGCAAGAGAGGTATTGAAACACAAGTCCGTTGAGAAGCTTATACTCGTTGATCTTGACAAGATGGTTACAGAGGTATCAAAGAAATATTTCTATGATCTTTTCAAGGGTGCTTTTGAGGACAAGAGGTTGAGAATAATTAATGAGGATGGGCTTAAATTCGTAAAAGAGTATGATGGAGATAAGTTTGATGTTGTTATGATAGATCTTACGGACCCTGTTGGACCGGCAAAACCTCTTTTTGAGGAACCATTCTACAGGATGGTTCATAACATTCTAACTGATGATGGAATTATGGCAGCGCAAACAGAGTCTATCTGGTATCATCAGGAGACAGTTATAGGTGTTCAGAAGGCACTTAAAAACGTATTCCCGATTGTTGATGTTGCATATTTCATAACACCAATATACACTGGGTATTGGTGGACAATATCAATAGGTTCAAAGAAGTATAATCCTAGGACAGATTACAGGTCATCATTCCTAAATAACAAATATTACTCCGACGATGTTAGAAATGTATCATTCTTACCACAGTCATTGTATGACAGACTTCTTGAAGGAAGATTATTCAAAGAGTCTTTGCGATAGTTGTGCTCTAGCAGAATAGGAATATAGACTCACTATTTTGATAATGTCAATTAATGAAGACTTGGTGATATCATCCTGTCTTATCCTTACTGCGTAGTCTATGAACCATTTGTCAAGTATTAGGTTGTAGTATATGTAGAAGAAACCTAGAGATTGGTTGAAGTTATTCGCTCTCAGGAGATATTCTAGCATACTGTATGGTGGTTTTTGGTCAAGAACCATAACGGTTGAGTAGAATGTTATGACTTTTGCTACCCTTCCATCAGCAAAGTTTATGAATACTTTTTGAGAGTTTGTTTCAAAGTCTATGACGACTTTGAGTGTGTCTTTTGACACTTCCCCTTCGTAGTAAAAACCTTTGTCTTTGTGGTTTTTTAGAATGTAGATTATGTCTTCCTTTGTCAAACTTCCGTATCCTTGAGCAACAAGAAGAATGTATGCTATAACCAAAAGTTTTTTCACTTTCAGATTATCGGATTTAATGTGTATGTAAGGTTAGTTTTTGTTTAAGGATTAAACGAACTTTAAGCATTCAGTTACCTTGAGTTTTGAGGCGTATCTTGCTGGTATGTAAGCGAAGATGATGGATGTGAAAACAGCGAAAGCGAAGCCTATGACGAATGCCTGTAAGTTCCACTCTCCGTATATAATACCCCATACAGGAAAACCTAGTTGAGAGCCACTTATATCACTAAAGAGTGATTTTAAGTCAATACCTACATATATGATGAATATGTCTAAAAGTGTTCCTACCACCATACCTGCGATACCACCCAAAATTCCTATAAACATGCCTTCAAGGATGAACAACCTTCTCACAGCCTTTGGAGATAATCCCATCGACATAAGAATTCCAATCTCTTTTATCCTCTCATACACTGACATCAGAACATTGTTTGTTATTCCAACACCTGCTATCAACAGAACTAATAAAGTTATTATATAAGAGATAATCCTCCTCTGTTCTACGAATAGCAAGAAGTCCTTATAAAGGTCAGAAACAGTGTAGATTGCGTAGTCTTTCAATTCATTTCTAATCTTATTTGCTATTTCTTCTACTCTCTCAAGGTATCCATCAGTTTTTTCACCTCTAATCCATTGCACTTTTATGTGAGTGGATGTTTTGGTGTTGTTGAGCTTGAGTAGTTCGTTAGCGGATTCGTAGGAAATAATAACTCCATTCTCATTCAAAACCGAATTTGGACTTTCAACTAATCCAACAATCTTAAAGTCAAGTGCGTTATACATTCCTCCAACCGTTCTTACGCTTATCGTGATATAGTCTCCTATTGATACACTCATTTTTCTAGCAAGATCCTTACCGATCAATACCTCTCCTATGTTCTTAAGATAACTACCACTTATGTGTTTTTTGATTTCAAATACACTTTCGTCTTTAGTTGTATCTATAACTGTGCCTACGATATACTTTGACCTTTCTCCAAATATTACCTCTCCAATAAAACTCGTTCTATATGTTATACCTTCTATGCCTCTTATGGATGATAGTATGTTTTCTAGCTCAACATAGTTTGTGATACCTTTGTCAAGGGGGTATCCTCTTCTGTTTTTGTCGTATTCTTGTGAGTAGATGACTATTGGACTGTCGGAAAAATTCACAACTGCCTCAATTAGTAGTCTATCTATACCATTAAGGATGGAGTCAGTCATTATGTAGAAACCAATACCTACCGCAATTGTTAGAATACTTATTATCGTTCTTCTTTTATGTCTGAATATGTTTCTGAAAGCCATTTTAAATATCATGTCTATCTCCTTTCGTCCAAGTTAATTTGTCCATCTTTGAGTATGATTACTCTTCGTGCGTGTCTTTCTACTCTGGGGTCGTGTGTTGAGAAGATGAATGTTGTTCCTTCAACCTCATTCATCAGTCTCATTATTTCAATGACATCTTCCGCTGTTACGGAGTCAAGGTTTGCCGTTGGTTCATCTGCTAGAACTATGAGTGGCTTTTTTACCAATGCTCTTGCTATTGCTACTCTTTGTTCCTGACCTCCAGAGAGTTCTCTAGGATACCGATTCTCCATTCCCTTAAGTCCAACCATCTCAATAAGTTTCACCACTCTTTCTTCTCGTTCTTCCTTTGGAAGAGTATTGTCAATGGTAAGTGGTAGTTCTATATTTTCCTTCACAGTCAAAACTGGAATAAGATTGTAGGACTGAAATATGAAGCCTATATTTTTTCTTCTATACTCCGAGAGGTACCTCTCTGTTGCGTTTGTCAATCTTGTGCCGTTGAACACCACTTCGCCGCTTGTTGGAGTGTCTAGACATCCTATTATATTAAGAAGTGTTGTCTTACCACTACCTGAAGGTCCCATTATCGTGAGAAATTCTCCTTTCTCAATCTCAAGGTTTATCTCCTTCAATGCCAGAACCTTTACACTTTCTCTCTTACTATCCTTGCGATACTCTTTGGTGATATTCTTCAAGACTATCAAACTCATAACTTTCCACCTCTTTGGGTATAGTATAAATGTTTTGTTCTAAAGCTGTTAAGTAAGAGTGCTCTAGCATCAGAACCTCACATCAAAACTCAAAGAAGTGTATAGATTATTAATTTTTGAATTAATTATCCCGCTTATATCACGGTAGAAGAACCTAACATCAGTGTAGAAGTTAATGTTCTGAAACAGGTTTCTTCTGTATTCTAGGTAAAGTATAAAGCCTTCCTTCTCTAGGTTTTTTATGTATGAAAGTGTAATTGTGTTCAAAATATCTGGTGTGTATGAAAGTTGTAGTAAGATATAATCTTTTGAGACAAAAGGATAGTGTTTGAGTTTGATACTCTGTATTGGAGTCAGATTATCTTTGTCGTATGAGTTGTAGTAGTATTCTGCTCTTGAAGTGAAATGGTCAAGAAAAGAGTAATCTCCCCCAACCATAAATTCATAGTATCTTTTGTCTTCTTCCTCGTTGTAGTTATACACAAACTCTCCATATATTCCTATCTCAATGTCTCCTTTGAAAGAGACACCACTTCTTAAGTATTCATCCTTGCCGAAGTATCCGAAAATTCCTTCTAACTCAACCCCTAAAACTGAAAAGATTATTCTAGTGCTGACATCTGAATTTGTAATTTCTATTTTCGGTGCTGAGACAATATCAAAAGCTCCTGTATCCGATATCGGTATCTTAACTCTAATTATATCCACACCAACTCTAGAGAAGTTAATATCAGTCAGGTCCAACCTGTCAAAGAAGTTGATAGGAGAGAAAACGAACCCCTTTCCAAACTTCACAAGTTGTCTTCCAACACTGATGTCCATCCACTCAAGCCTAGTAAGAAGATAGAGTTTTCTTAAATCAAACCATAGAAGAACCTCATCTCCTATCAGGAGACCATTCGTTTGGAAGGTTAGAGGTCTTGATTTCTCGCCAGAGAGTATGTAGAAGTCTATACTACCATCAACCTTACCGTAAGTAGTATCTTTGTTGATAAAGTCAAGTCTGAATGTATTCCTTCCCGCATAGGAGTATCTCTCAAGTGAGTCGTTGGATACCACCCAACTAACTCCTACATCAGTTCTGAAGAAGCCAGAAAAGTTCAACCCTTCATCATCTTGAGGGAAAACAACTGAAGTAGCAAGCAAACTAAAAAAGATACAACCAACTATTAATGCTATCCTCATACAACCCTCCATCCTGTCGGTTACTTCAATCCTTGAACAAGTTCATAATCTCTAATAACAAAACCTTTGTATCCGTTGAGTAGTTCAATCTCTACATTTAGGCGTTGAATTGGAAATTCTGTTTTGGTTCTAGGAGTTGTCGTTAGGTCATCGTTCTAGGTATCTTTTTGTGAATATACTATCTTGAATGCTGGTATCAAAATCAATGTTTTGAATGCTGATAATTGTTTTGGTGTTTGCCTTGAGTTTATCGGAGACTACGCTGACTGTTGGGTAGTGTCTTGTCCCGAATAGTTTGAAATCCTCAACTTCAACCGTCTTAAGAAGTCTTCCACTTACTGCAAATCTCTCCTCCCTTAAAGATATATAGTATTCCTTATCTACCCACATTTTCCTAGAATGATAAGCAACATTATCAGTTTTAGCCTTCAGTAATATGATATAACAATCTCTATTTTTTATTTTATCCTCACCTTCCAAGGAACTTGTGTATTTTGAGTACAAGTCTTCAGATTCTAGCATATCTTCATAGGATATATCACTTCCCATCATACCTTGTTTGAGAAGATGTCCTGAAATGAGAATAGTGTTGTTTTCAGACTTGTCATGAATCCACAACTGCTTACCTAGTTTTAGGTATCTTATGTTTTTGTCCTCTTTGTTAAGGAATTCGGTATAGGCTTTTTGATCTTCAATTATGTAAGTCCTAAATATTTTAACTCTCGGCTGCTGTCCGGGTAGGTATATCTCCATTTTCGCGTTAATTATGGCGTTCTTGAAGTTTAGGTTAGCATCTACTCTTCTTAATATCTCATCACCTGTTATTGAAAAGCCTAAACCACATATACATAAAAAAACTATGTACCAAATGATCTTATTCATAATTCCTCACAACCTCAAAGTATAGATAGTGTAATAGAATATCTAATGTTATTTCAAAGTATTAAAATTTCTAGGGGTTGTTTAATTTGTATTATTCTTGACACAGATGAAACAAGAAATACTTTGGTTTGAACTCCTTGAGGTATTGCGATACAAGGATGTTTGTTTTGAATTTTTGACGGGACTCGCAAATTTAAACACTGCTACCAGATCTTTTAGAATTGATATATACTGTGGGGAGTGGTATGCTTGAGAAGGAATACACGGCTGAGTCTATACAAGTTTTAGAAGGTCTTGAACCTGTTAGGAAGCGACCGGGAATGTATATCGGTTCTACGGGTAGTAGTGGTTATCATCATCTTGTGTATGAAGTGGTTGATAACTCAATAGATGAGGCATTGGCTGGTTACTGTAAGAATATCAGAGTAATTGTTGATAAAGGAGATGTAGTAAGTGTTGAGGATGATGGGAGAGGGATACCTGTTGATATACATCCTGAGTATAAGGTTTCGGCTTTACAACTTGTGATGACTAAACTTCATGCGGGTGGTAAGTTTGATAATAAGACATACAAGGTTTCCGGTGGTCTTCACGGAGTGGGTGTTTCAGTTGTGAATGCTCTTTCTGAATTTCTTGAAGTGTATGTCAAAAGGGAAGGCAAACTATACTACCAGAAATACCGAAGAGGTGTTCCAGAGACGGAGGTTGTAATAAAAAAGACAGGTATTGAGGGAACTGGAACGATAGTGAGGTTCAAGCCTGATAAAGAGGTCTTTGACAAAGGTGTTACATTCAGTTATGATATCCTTAGTGCTAGGTTGAGGGAACTAGCATTTCTCAACAAGGGTGTAAGGATAGAGATAATCGATAGGCGGGGTGATCATGAAAGGAAAGAGTCTTTCTACTATGAAGGGGGGATTGTAGAATTTGTAAATGCTTTGACGCAGGAGATGAAACCTATCTCAAACACTTTCTATATCTACGGTGAGAAAACATTATCAAGCGGTAGGAGCATGATAGTGGAAATCGCATTTAGATACACAACCGACTACGAGGAGATAGGTTATTCTTATGTGAATTCCATAAAGACGATAGAAGGTGGAACTCATCTTACAGGTTTCAAGAGTGGTATTACAAAAGTAATGCTAGAGTTTTATGAGAGAACTGGTATGGACAAAAAGGAAAAGATAGAACTCTCTGGTGAAGACTTTAGGGAAGGTATAGTTTATGTTGTAAGTGTCAAACTACCAGACCCGCAATTTGAAGGACAAACGAAGGAAAAGTTAGGAA
Source organism: Spirochaetota bacterium (assembly GCA_025061835.1). Classification (NCBI taxonomy): domain Bacteria; kingdom Pseudomonadati; phylum Spirochaetota; species Spirochaetota bacterium. The sequence goes on along the minus strand of JANXAC010000002.1, from coordinate 114,482 downwards.
ACAGTGAGGTTAGAGGGCTCGTTGAGGATGTTGTCTATGAAAAATTAGTTCCTATCTTTGAGAGAAACCTAGATGCAGTTAGGAAGATTTTGGAGAAGGCTGTTGAGGCTGCGAGAGCAAGAGAGGCTGCGAGGAAGGCAAGAGAGCTTGTGAGAAGGAAGAGTGCTTTGGATTCCTTCTCTTTACCAGGTAAGTTAGCGGATTGCTCCGAGAAAGAACCTGAGAGGACGGAACTGTTCATAGTTGAAGGTGAATCTGCAGGTGGTAGCGCGAAGCAAGCAAGAAATAGGGAATTTCAAGCGATCCTACCACTCAGGGGAAAGATAATGAACGCGGAGAAGGCTAGGATTAACAAACTTCTTGATAACGAAGAGATAAAAACAATTATCACGGCGATAGGAACTGGTATAGCAGACACATTTGACATTTCTAAAATCAGATACGGTAAGATAATTATAATGACGGATGCTGATGTTGATGGGTCTCATATAAGAACACTTCTCTTGACATTTTTCTATAGATATATGAAGCAACTTATAGAGGAGGGGTATATATACTCGGCTGTTCCGCCTTTGTATAAGGTATCGGTAGGACAAAAAAACTACTATGTATACTCTGATGAGGAGAAAGACAGGATAATAAAAGAACTAAAGTCAAAAAACTATACTGTTCAAAGATACAAAGGACTTGGAGAGATGAACCCCGAACAGCTCTGGGAGACTACTATGAACCCGTCAACAAGGAAACTCCTTAAGATAACGCTAGAGGATGCTATCAAGGCAAACAACATATTCTCAATACTTATGGGAGAAGATACTAAGAAGAGAAGAAACTTCATAGAAACTTATGCTAAAGAGGTTGTTGAGATAGATGTCTAGTAATGGCTGTTGGTTAGGCAATGGTAATGAGTTTGGATTTGGTTATCATTGAGAAGTAGAGGATAACAGAAAGGTCTTGGTTTGGAGATTAACATAAGTATTGCTATGGAATTTCAAATTCTTTTGAAAAATTCTATCGTTCCGATTATCATATAAGTATGAAGTATGTGTTGTATCAGGTAAGCAAATATACTTTGATAACTATAATTCTTATAGTTGTTGTCATATATCTTGCTAAGACTGACAGGTTACCTATGTTTCTGCCTGATAATGTAAGGAATACCCTTATTGATTTGAGTGATTACTTATTGAGTTATCAGACATTGAGAGTAGTGTATTCACCTTTTCAAAGTGCTTTAGATTTCATAGCGGATGATGGCTATTCTTACAAGTATTCTGTTTTACCTAAGACCATAGTTGATAGGCTTCATTCGGAATTCAGTTCAATTGAGAACTCTATAAATCTTTTCCTTAACAATCCCTTGTTTGAAACTTGGATCATACCTAACACATTTCCATCAGAAATACTAAAAGAAACATTTAAAAACTATTTCTACGAGGACTTCTATTCCGGTTTTTCAATATACTCGTCAAAGTTTATAGAGATATTCTCGTTAGGTGTTAGCACAAGTAATGAGGATTTCAGAAAGTTTCTGTTATCAACTGATACAGTGGAACATTATAAGGATTACATTCTTAAAGTAAGAAAGTTGTCAAAATATCTGGATTTCATAGATGGTTTTTTGGTTATTTATATTGATAAAAACAAGTTTTTCGAACATATACTAGGCAGTTCAAAAGATGATTTTGCTCTATTCTATATTTCACTTGATAAGGATATAGTGTATTCATCAACAAGTGTTCCTAAAGAGTATTTGCTAGAGAATATCGGGTCAGAGTATATATCGCTTTTTGGTAGAACATTAAGCCAGAAGGTTTTAAAATACGAGTCACTAGATATAGGTTTTGTTATACCTGAGCCGAGTTGGACTAGGTGGATATATGTATCTTTGAAAATATCTATCCTTATAGGTATTATTGTTATTCTTTTCTACATAAATAGGAATATAGTTTTAAAACTCAAGAAATCTTCAGAACTGAAGAAGAAAATGATAGATGAGATAAAGAAGATCATTAAAGATCAACCATTGCAGAGATCGGATATGGCCGTATCTAACCTACTTGTAAGAACGACAGAGGAAAACTTAAAATTTTTTGAGAATCTTGTTGAGAATGATGTAAAGGTATCCAAAGAGTTAAAGAAGAAGGTCTCTTTCTTTAGGTAGTCTAAGATGCCGTTGTTTGAATATTATGTTCCCTCGAATGTAATAATAGGTAATGACATAGACAACAGGATAGGCGAATTTTGTGATAAGTTGGGTAAGAGAGTTGTTGTTGTCTTGGAAAACTCTAAGTATATATCAGATAACAAGATTGGTGAGAGGGTAGAGAGTAGTATAAAGGTTTTCACTGATGAGGTATTGATTTATGATGAACTTGAGAGAAGCACTAACAATCAGATAAAGATAGATAACCTCAAAGATATAGTTCAATCTACTAGACCTGATATTATAGTTGGTGTAGGTGGATATCATGTATTGAGTGTTGCCAAGACTGTAGCGTCAATATATGATAAGATTTTGTCATCGGATGATGTTTTCAAGAAGCGCTATACACAGTTTAGAAGAAAGCGAGTGTCTTATATAGAGGTTCCGATAACATTTGGTATTGTTCCAGGTTTATCAAAATCTTGTTTTGTCTATGATAAGGATGTAGGCTATAAGACAGTATATAGCGATATGTATTCTTATGCTGATGCCGTGATATTTGATACATCTTTAATATCGTTTTTGCCACCGTATTACATAGGCACACTTGCAGTAGATGCTATGGCTGTAGCTTTTGATGCTTTCATATCAAGAGGATCAACTCCTATATCAGATGCACTATCGTACAAGGCTATAGAAACATTCTATGTAAATATAAAGAAGTTTATAAATGAACCTAGTAATATAAATATTATTCAAAATTTGTGTTACGCTGGTGTAATGGCGAGTATATCTGTTTCCCTAAGCTCACCAGGTCTATCAACTTCAATCGCACAGGCTGTGAATTCTATTTTGGATATACCTTCAGAGAGAGTGTCTTCTGTGATATTCCCGCATATAATTGACTACAACCTAACTTCAGTTCCAGGCAAGCTCATACAGACTGCGATGGCTTTAGGTGAAAAGATACAAGATATAACCGTCATAGAAGCGGCAATAAAGTCTGCAGAGTCCATAAGAAAACTACTACTTGACCTTAATATACCACTCAGGCTCTCAGAAATAGAATACTTTGACGAAAAGCAAATTGACAAGATATCAGATATATCGTCAAGGTATGATTTTATGGCACTATTACCACGACCTGCGAATAGAAATGAGATAAATGCTATTCTTCAAGCAGCGCTTTAGGAGTTTTAACTCTTCGGATATTCTATCCTCTGGTGTAGTATATACTTAAATGTTTCTTTTATAGCTTTTTTGATTTTATTCATATCCTGTAGTGTTAAATTACTCATAGACAGTTCCTCACTCAAAGTATGTCTTAATATTATATTATCAATCTCATCGGAGATCTTTTGAAAATCAATGTTCTTGTTAGAAGTTAGAGATCTAACTGTAGCTTCAATTTTGTCACATATAAAAATGATGCTTGACTCTTTTGAAGTTGGTTTATAGTTAGGATACCTGAACAGTCTTTCATCAACATTTGGGTTTTCTTTAAGTGCTTTGTTATAGAAGTAAAGTATCAGTCCTCCACCATGATGTTCTAGCATTATCCTTTCAATCTCAATCGGCAATCTGTATTTTTTGGCAAGATCCACACCTCTGTTTGGATGTTCCTTTATTATCTCTGCATATCTATAGATATTTACATCTTCTCTTGTCTTACCACCAATGTTTTCTGTAAAGTATTCGGCATTCTCAATCTTTCCTACATCGTGATACAGCGCTCCAACTTTTGCTAGCAGAGAGTTTGCTCCTATTTCGTTTGCACACGCTTCTGCAAGTATGCTAACATTCAGAGAGTGATAGTATGTTCCTGGAGCCCTTTCTAAAAGCATTTTGAGCAAAGGATTGTCAAGTGATGATAACTCATAAAGCTTGAATGGTGTTGCAATTCTGAAGAAGTATTCGTAGAGAGGTAATATAAGAAATACAAGCAATACATTCCCAAATACACTTACAAATGATAAACCACCTGATAATATTAAGTTTCCAAATTCAAATGATTCAACAAAATGTATCAACGAATAAATACCAAAACTTACCAGAAATATTACAGTAGCAACTATCACGAAACTGGATCTTCTCTTTATCCTGTATGACATCATTGATGCGACTACTATCAAAATAAACCAGTAAATAGCCACGATGTAACTACTATAAATTACCAGAAATATTGTTGCCGTATAGAATATTCCTATGACAATTGTTGATTTTCTTCCGCATATTAGGCTATTAACTATAGAAAACGAAGTGAAAAGTGAGACGAATAAAACTGCATCTCCCAAAGTCCCTTTGAGATAAAATTGTGGATACATTGAAGACATAAGGAAAAGAGAGTTTATCGTCAATATGTTTCTGTTTTTTACTTCCTTGAATATTGACAAAAGAAATATTGAGAAAACTACGAGAATTAGTATCAATATTTCAATAAAGATTGTTTTCCATATTAGCTTTGAGTTCAATTCATTGAAGTATTCTCTGACTATCCCTAATCTTTCTTTTGTTATCAACTCACCCTCTTTGACTATTTTGTCACCTTTCTTTATCATTATCTCAAAAGGTATGTTTTTTGTACTAAGGTATTTTTGGAACTCTTCTTCTTGAAGTGATCTATCAAATACAGTGTTAGGTATTATAGAGTTTGCTATAACATAAGACATTTCATCTTTGAGTATTGGAACGAATGTTTTACCGAATACTGCTTCAATAGCACTCTTTACATCCTCTTCTGAATTAAGTGGTAGAAATATAACTTTTTTAGGAATGTAGATATTAGTTCCATAGATGACTTTGAAATTTGATAGATTGTTGATGTTTATCATCTCATTACTATCAATGATTGCGGTCTCTTTCAGAAACCGAGCAAAAAAGTTTGTCATCAAAACTTTAGGGAGCTTTGGTAGCAATAACAATCTATTGTCCTGCTCTAAAACCTCAACAAACTTGGAAATTCTGTATATGTCTTCTTCTATTGATATGGTTCGCTTTAGTATTGTTGGGAAACTAGACCTTGCAGTTTCAATATCAAATGTATTTGTTAAAGATACATCTATTTGAGATACTATATCGTATCTGAAAACCTGTCCTTCTTTTATGTTTGATATTGTTTGATTGTTGATATTGATCTGTTCAAAATAGGTGAGTATAGGGAATGGTGATGTTGATAATACTAGAACTAGAAAGAGGAATTTGTATTTCAAAGATCCTTGAAAGGATCTTTTTATTAAACTCTCATCTACCATAACTATACTTTTTCTAGGATCAGTGAGAACACCTTGTTTATGTCTCCTGCTCCTAGAATGACTACTGCAGAGTTAGGTTGTATTACTTTTGAGACTATCTCTGCAACTTCATTTTTGTTTTCAACAAAGAAAGCATCTTCTGTTCTATTTAGTTTATATAGTTCATCTACTATCATTCTTGCTGATACACCGTCTATTCTATTCTCTCTTGCTCCATAGACTTCTGTTACAATAATCTTGTCGGCTATGTTAAGTGCCAAGGCAAAGTCTCTATACAGGTAATGTGTCCTTGACCACAGGTGCGGTTGGAATACTGCGATAACTTGATGTTTTCCAAGATTTTTTGCTGATGTTAGTGTTGCCTTTATCTCCGCTGGATGATGTCCATAATCATCAATGATCGTTAAGTAGTTGTCTTCATACTTTATCTCAAACCTTCTTTCAGCGTTCTTAAACTCTCTCAAACTTGCGGCTACCACTTCTGGTGCTACGCCTAGAGATATTGCAACACCAAAAGCGGCAAGTGAATTATAAACATTATGTATCCCTGGAACATTTATAGATAGAGTTGTGATGAACCTGTCATTAAAATACACATCAAAATCTGTCGTTCTATGGTTTAATCTTATCTTATCAGCAAATATATGGTTTCCTTCTCTTATACCGTAGGTTATACATCCGACTCTTTGAGACTCCATCAGTGAAATATGAGTATTGGGGTCATCTCCATTTACTATAACTACACCATCATCCTTCACGTTGTTTATGTAAGTTGCGAATGCTTTTATAACATTATCCATAGTTTTATAGTATTCAGCTACATGGTCATTGTCAACACTTGTTACAACACCTATGTCAGGATGGAAGTGTAGGAAACTACCAAAAGCTTCACATGCTTCATAAACCAGGTATTTACTGTTTCCCACTCTAGCATTACCACCTATGTATGCTAGGTTTCCTCCGTTTGATACAGTTGGGTCAAAGCCTGCGTCAATAAGTATCTTTGAAACCATTGAAGTTGTAGTTGTCTTACCGTGAGTTCCAGAAATTCCGATTGAAAAGTATTCTCTTTCTATCTCCGATAGCAATTCTGCTCTTGAGATGGTTCTTATACCTTTTTTTCTTGCTTCCATAACTTCGGGGTTATCATCACTAACAGCATTAGTATAGACAACAAGGTCTATGTCGTTGGTAATGTTTCTAGGATTATGTCCTATGTGGACCTTTATTCCGATCCTCTCAAGTTCTTTTGTTTTCTCACTTTCGGTTCTATCTGATCCAACTACCTCAATATCTTTGGATTTTAGGATTAAAGCAAGACCACTCATTCCAATTCCACCTATACCTACAAAGAAGACTTTTTTCATAAAACCCCCATTATTTCTCTAGAAAATTATCGTTTATTAGAACGATGTGTTTATATTTTAACTTAGTAGGTCTCTAAAAAACAATATCACAAAAATCAAAGTATGAAATTGTTTTAAAGATTAGATATATAAAACAATTTGACTACACGATTATAACTTTTATAAATTTTATTGTCATTTGGAGGAATCTTGTGAAGCAACAACCGCCAAACAAACCTTCTGGTAATTTTCAATCAAATAATGATCGTTCCAATTTATGGACCATAATTATAATACTTGGCATAGGGGCATTAATAATATACCTTGCATCTCCGATCGGTAATGTTAGGTTCACACCTGAGGTTAGCTTTACTGAATTCACTAGAATGGTTAAGAACAAGCAAGTTATAAAGGCTACGATAGAGAACGGTAAGGTAGTTTATGGTGAGGCTATATCAAAGGATAAAGGTGCAGTATTCTCGTTTAAAGTGATACTACCACATTTTGCTGATACAAAGTTTTTGGAATTTCTCACTGAAAACGGTGTTGAGGTTTATGGAAAGGATACGACAGGTTTCTCAGACCTTATAAATATGCTTATATTCATAGGGATACTAATAGGTGGCTTACTTCTTTTGAGTTGGTTTTTCGGTAGGCAAGTTGGTAATGCACCCGATAACACTAGAATATTTAATTTCACAAGAAGCAAAGCTAGGGTGTATAGGGATCCTCCGAAGAAAGTTACATTCAAGGATGTTGCAGGTATAGATGAGGTTAAAGAAGAAGTAATGGAGATAGTGGATTTTTTGAAAGATCCAAAGAAGTATATAAAGATTGGTGCTAGGATACCTAAAGGAATACTGTTTGTAGGACCTCCTGGGACTGGTAAAACATTACTAGCGAAGGCTATAGCAGGTGAGGCAGGCGTTCCATTTTTGAGCATGAGTGGTTCAGAGTTTGTTGAGATGTTTGTTGGTGTTGGTGCTAGTAGAGTGAGAGATCTGTTTGAGCAAGCTAGGAAGAATTCTCCTTGTATAGTGTTTATAGATGAGATTGATGCTGTTGGTAGGTTCAGAGGGGCAGGTTTAGGTGGAGGACACGACGAGAGAGAGCAGACTCTCAACCAACTACTTGCGGAGATGGATGGCTTTGACTCACAGGAGGGGATTATTGTAATTGCAGCAACAAATAGACCTGATATTCTAGATCCAGCTCTCCTTAGACCAGGGAGATTTGATAGGCAAGTTGTTGTTGATATACCTGATATCAAAGCAAGAGAAGAGATACTTAAGGTTCATATAAACAAAGTTCAGGTTGCCGATGATGTTAATGTGTCTATAATAGCAAAAGGAACACCAGGCTTTACGGGTGCAGACCTTGAAAATTTGGTAAATGAGGCAGCTCTTATTGCTGCTAGAGAAAATTCTGATAAAGTTCATATGTCTCACTTTGAGAAAGCAAGGGATAAAGTACTCATGGGACCTGAAAAAAAGGTTTATGTTATAACACCTGAAGAAAAAACAATAACAGCATTTCACGAGTCAGGTCATGCAGTAGTATCTCATTTGCTACCTTATGCAGACCCTGTCTATAAGGTGTCTATAATTCCTAGAGGTAGAGCTCTCGGTGTGACTCAACAGTTGCCTATAAATGATAGGAAACTATACAATAAGGAGATGCTCTATCAAATGATAATGGGTATTTTGGGAGGTAGAGCAGCTGAGGAGATTATTTTCGGGTCTAAATTCATATCTAATGGTGCTCAAAACGACATAGAGAAGGCAACAAAGATAGCTAGAGCAATGGTATGTGAGTGGGGAATGAGTGAATTACTAGGACCAATACAATACGGTGAAAAAGAGGGGCCTGTGTTTTTAGGAAAGGATATAGTCGTTAAAAAAACCTACAGTGATAGAATAGCTGAGGTTATTGATAGTGAAATAAAATCAATAGTTAACTACTGTTATACCGAGACATTGAATATATTGAAGAATAACATTGATAAACTTAAAGAGCTTTCAAAGGAACTACTTGAGAAGGAAACTTTAACATCAGAAGATATTGAACGAATCTTAGGAAGAAAACCAGAGAGAGAGAATATATTCTCCACAGTGCTATCGCAACTTCGCCCAGCAATATCTACTAACTAGTTATAGATTGTCACCTATCATAAAGATTGTTATGATTCTTTTAGAAATAACTCAAGTTTGAGAATAATTTGTGAGAGTGTTCAAAAAATTCCTGTGTGTCTTGAGAGATTTAGATGGGGAGAAGAATGTGTTCGTGAAAGTATATTAAATAATGTCTCTCAATGATATTCTTCTTGAAGAGTATCAAACGAATATACAGGGAGATAGAAAGAATAATCGGCGAAGATCATTACAGAGGTAGAAAGAAGAAACGCAAGGATGTTCTGATTATGCTGATAGGTCATTTCAAGAAAAGAGGGGTAAGGTGCTTGGAAGTTAGGGATGAGGAGGTGGAGTAGGAGTTTGGTGGTGGATGTATTAGGATTTGTAATGTTTGGGATGTTGGGGGTAAAAAATTTTTTTGTTTTTGGTGTTTTTATTACACTTGCAGGGAGGTATTAATCAGAACAAGGTATTCACAAGCATTACATACATTTTTTGAGCAGCCTCATATTTTCTTGACAAAATGATTCATTTATTATATCATTCTACTGACTGAAGAGGTAAATGTATGGTTAATAGGTATTTATTTTCTCTGGGAACTATAGATGTTTTTAATAAATCCCTACGACACTTCTATAAAACCAGCGGTGTCATGAATGCGATCAAATCAGGTCAAAATCCTGCCGATATGATAAACGAATATCTAGACAATGGTGATATTGAACCTTTACAGATTATACCTATATCCTACGCACTTTTAGTTCAAAAATTTAACTACAAGTATGTCTCATACAACCTCTCTAATTCTGTTGACAACTTTAACACAATAGTTAAAAAAATCTCTACTTGGGACAAAGTTGACATTGTGATAATTTACCATAATCCTACTGTAGGTTGTCTGGCTATAAACCCTAAATCGTTAAGACACTTCAACAAGGTAGGTTTTTTAGGTAAGAACCAGTTAGTCGTTGTTTATGCTAAATGCATTTCGGACAAGGAAGACAAAAAGGAAGAGATAGAAAGTAAAGCCTTGTCGCTGGTAATAGACCTTCTTGATGGTAAAGACATAGGAGATATGGATAGTGTTTTGAAAAGTAAGGATGTAAAGAAGTCAGAAGTAAAGAAAGAATCCAGTGAAGAAGTAAGTGATGAATCATTCCAGATAACTCCTAAGTATGGTGTTGAAGTAACTAACGAGTTATTCCACAATGGGAATGTGGAAGCGTGGAAAAATATTATTGAGTCATACAATGTCAAATATCCTCATCTTAAGGTTATGGTATTCCATGGAGGAGAACAGATTAACGACCTTAACGCTCTATTCAAATGGGGGAAAGTCAAACATGGAGATACCATATTCTTCTGTGTAGCAGGTAGAGGTATAAGAGATATAAGTAAGCTCAGAAAATATCTTTTCGAAGGAGCGAGTAATAGATTTCATACCTTCCTAAAGAAGGATGTTAATAAGCCACTTGAGTTGTTTTAATGGAGTATTTTTATGAAGAGTAGAAAAGAAGAAGACAATATTGAAATACTTAAAAAGAAACTTGAAGAGAAAGAGAAAATTATAAGAGATCTTGAAAAGATAATAAAAGCTTATGAATCTGTATCCGAGATAAGTAGAAATGAACTTTTAGATGCATACAAGACAATTGAAGCACAAGAACGTGTTCAGTTGTTGACACAATCAGAACTAAGAGAGAAAGATGAGATAATAGAGGCAGAAGAAAAGATTCTTGAGATGAGTGCGGATGAATTAAGACAAGCCAAGAAGGAGTTGGTAGCTAGGGAAATAGTTGAAGAGCTTGCCAGAAAAGAACTCCTAGATAGAGATAAGGTCATAAAGGCTATGGAAGTAGTTTCTGACATGATGGCTAAAGATATAAAGGAACGAGATAAAATAATACAGGCTTTTGAAGTAGCAGAAGAACTAGCAAGAGAGGAGATGATGTCTCTCAGAAAAGAAGCTGAGGCTAAAGATAGTGTTATACAACTAGCACAAGAGGAGAGAAAAGAGGCGGATAATATTATAAAGGCTTATGAGAGTCTTGAAGACTTCGCAAGAAAAGAAAAAGAAAATATTGTAAAAACAACTAAGTATCTATTTGATATTTTTATAGAATCTCTAATCAGACTGGGAATAGTTGATAGAAATAATGAGATCAAAATGAAAGAAGTAGCAAAAGAGTTGATAAACGAGAGATGGTATATTGCAATTCCTAAGATAGGGGAAATTGATTTACCTACAGCATTAAAGATAATAGAAGCACACGAGATCATAGAAGAGTTTATGAGAAAAGAGAAGATGGAGATGGATAATATACTCAAAGCTTATGAGATACTTGATGAGGTTAAGAGAAAACAGTTTATTGAACTGTATGGAATACTTTCTGCTTATGAAAATTTGCAGAGCTATATATCAAAAAACAGAGAATTCTTTGATAAGGTAATAAAGGCTTATGATTCTGTTCAAGAACTAGACAGACAAGAAAAGATTGATATGGATAAAACCATAAAAGCTCTTGAAGTTGTTGAGGAATTAGCAAGACAGGAACTCATAGAAAGAGATAAGATAAATAAAGCCTACGAGATTGTTGAGGATATGGCTAGAAAAGAACTGATAGAAAGAGATAAATTAATACAAGCACACGAGATTGTTGAAGAACTGGCTAGACAGGAGATCATCCAACTAAAGGAGATCACTAGAGCACACGAGATTGTTGAGGAACTGGCTAGAAAGGAACTTATGGATAAGGATAAGATTATTGATGCTTACGAGAAGCTATCAGAATATACGCTAGAAGAGATCAAAAAGATTAGGGAACAAGGGGAATAGCTATTCCTTATACTTCCGATATATCTCTTCAAATTTATGATGCAACTCTTTGAATGCTTGTAGTATATCTGGGTCAAAATGAGATGGTTTAGTCCTACCATCACCTTCAATAATTATTTTTACAGCTTTTTCATGTTCAAATTCTGGCTTGTAGGTTCTTGGTGATCTTAGCGCATCATACACATCTGATATTGCTACTATTCTAGCACTTATTGGAATTTTGTCCTTTTCCAATCCGTAAGGATAGCCGCTACCATCCCATCTCTCATGGTGTGATAATGCTATATCCTTAGCCATACTTAACTTCTGATGATCTCCTAAAATTATTGCTCCTGCTATTGTATGTTCCTTCATTATTTCAAATTCTTCTGGTGTCAGTATCCCTGGTTTTCTGAGTATCTCCCTAGGAATCTTTAACTTACCTATATCGTGCATTTGTGAAGCATAATATATAGAGTTGCAGAACTCATCACTGAATCCTAGGTATTTTGAAAGCATCTTTGAATATTCTCCTACTCTGTATATATGAAAACCTGTCTCTTCATCCATTTCTTCAGCTGCCCTTGCAAGAGATTGCATAGTATATACAAAGGCATTGTCCACCTCTTTAACCTCCTCATATATCGCTTTCATAAGTAGATAGTTAACTAGCAAAGATCTCATTAGGTCTATATCCCACGAAGATATTCTTGAGGAATAATTTATGGATATTATCGCCGAATCCTCTGTTGAAACTGCTAGAAAATTGTATATAGGATTAACTATGCTAGATATCTCTTTTGATATAAGGTTTGAGAATTCACGAGGAGGAATACCTTCTTCAACATAGTCTGAATAAATAACTTTGTTCCTGCCAAACTTCTTCCTAGAGTAAAACTCAATAGGGATATCCACAGTGTCCAAGTATGTTATTTGTCTTCCTTGCAGTATCGCAAACACTTTAGACCTTATGTATGTTCTCTTTATTTCACCTATGGCCAAAAATGAAGGAGTATTCACATCTGGTTGTAGGAGTAGTTTTGAAATTATCTCAATCTCTACATCATCAAACGAAGTTGTTTTGTAACCAAGTATCTTGTCTAATAATACTGTTGAATGTAAGCTTAAACTTGTTATGTTTTTAAAAGTCTTCTCAATCCTCTTTTTAGCTATTAGATTACTTATTACATAAGAAATCATGTTGTTTATGTAAAGAAAATCGTTTTTTACCATCATCTGGATATCTGAGAATGTTTCAAGTGTTTCTCTTGATGTCTCTTCGTTAAAGTCGTAGAATAAGAGCACACTAAAAATATGCGATTTTGTTGGTATAGACTCTATATTCCTTATAAGGCTAATGCCAGACTTATTATCAACCTCGTTATCACATATCAACAGGTCTATATCCATCTTTTCAAGGACCTTCAATGCTTCGTAATAATTATTCACACTGAAAACATTGAAATTGTTTATCAGAAGCGAAGTTGTTATCTCTTGTCTTAAATCAGTGTCTTTGATAAACAGCAAGGCACTATACTGAGAGTCTATTGCTAACTCTCTTGTAATTACTGATTGTGTTTCTAATAGTAGTAAGTGGAATATCTCTGATAGGAAAGTCTTCACTGCTCTATTTATCTCAAATCTATCAGATAACCTTATGGTCAATACAAATTTAAGCTCACCTTGATAGGTAATAGGTATCAGAATATCGTTATCAGACTTTTTGAAGAATTCAGGACTTTCAACATTATCCTTTGTGAAGAATTTGTGAAACCTTGAAACTAGAATATTTAAGTCTTTATCTGTAAGTTTAAAATTCTTTGCTGATTCCACAAAGCCCTTATCACCATCCAGCACTACAAATGGGTTCAATGTTTTCTCAAAGCTACTAAAAGTGTATAGCTCCACTATGTTCCTACCAAAAAACCTCTCAATGAATTTTTGAAGTCTATTGACTAACTCTCCTACCGTCAACGAAGATACTTCTTCTTCTCTTATACTACTTATATTCATTCTCACAAATTTAGTCAAAACATCATTAATCTTGTTAAGGATTAGTTTGTATATCACTACCGATATAAGTGCCGATAACATGAGTACAAAAAAACTTGAAATGACCAATAATTGGTGAGATGCATATAAATTGACTAAGGATATTATGCTAATATACAGAATTGGAAGGACCGTAAGAGACGCGCTTAAAAATAAGGCAAGTATCTTGACTCTGATCTCCTGATTGTATGATAGTGGTGAGATAGAAGATACAACAGAACGAAGTATTGGTGATATTGAAAATGGAATGAAGGATATAAATATTTCACTATCAACCCTATATAGATCCAAAACAACTGATACTAAGAGTGGAATTATTAGTGAAAGATCTTCAAAAATCTTTAATCTTGATATTTCATTAGTTATCTTCAAATATATTATTGAGAATATTGATATAGATGATGCGAGTATTATTAGGACTATGAGTAGATTTTTGAATGATAAATCATCTAGAAAGACTATTGAAACTACTACTAAGATAACAGCAGCTACGGATGAATAAACTAGTAGCAATCTTAAAAGATTAATTGTTTTGTATTTGTAAAACTTTTTAGTTCTTATGTAATCAGCAAGTCTGATATTAAGGATAATCAACGATAAAAATGCTGATAGATATATGAGTAAATCATATAGAAATACCTGAAGATTAAGGATCTTTAACAAGGTCGCCATAAGAAGAGAAATAAAGATTAGGAATATTGATAACTCTTGTAGGAAACCTAACAGTTTCTTCCTTTCTACCAGAGTTATCAGAAGAGAATATATTGTGAAAACGGAATAATTTATGAAACACGCTAATAATATCTCAATCATAACTTCACCTAGTGTCCAATAAAAATATAATTAACAATCAAATAGTTTCAAGAAATCTTACAGTCTGGAGCTTTGATAACCTGTGAGATAGACTTGATTGCTTTGGAATAATTGTTTGTTGAATTAAAACTTAACATTATTCATAATATAACCGATAATAGAGTTGAATAAGAGGTGCTTTTATGTTTATAAGAGGTGTTGGTGGTCCTGAACCAATAAAGCCAAATAATACTGTAAGCAAAGGTGGGAAGGTAAATATCAATCAAAATAACCAGGTTTCAAGAGATGAGGTTAGTATATCAGAAGATGCAAAACAGATACTTCAAAGAAAACAGGCTGAGGATGTAGCACTAGCAACCATAAGAAACACTCCAGACATAAGACAATCAGCGGTTGAGAGAGGCAAGAGGTTTATAGAGTCTGGTGAATACAAGAGTGAGAAAGCTATAGAAAATGTTTCAAAGAAGATAAGTGATGAGATTATCGCATCCGCTATGATTAGGAAAGAGGATGGTAAAATTTAACCATCAGTGATAAGGTATAAATTAACCCTTGATTTTGAATTTTCTTTCTAAACAGTCAGAGTAATTAGGATCGTCGATCTTATAATCTTATTGAGTTTGAAAAACTAGTTTTTGTCACCTATCTTTGGTTATCATCTATTTCTGCAAACAAATGCTATGTTAAGGTATGTGTGTGGCTGGATAGTGTAAATTATATTTTCATCCTTTTATCGTTATTATTGGTCTTAGTCGTGCTACCTTATTTGATATTCTTGATGAAGAAACAGACTCTATAACTTTGTCTATATCCTTGTATGCTTGTGGTGCTTCTTCAGAGATACCGGCTTTTGATGATGACAAAACAGTTATACCTCTATTTTCAAGTTGCTTTATAATCTTCTCGTAAGGAAAATTTTTCTTTGCTTGGTTTCTTGACAGAGACCTGCCTGCACCATGTATCGTTGAACCGAATGTTTTCTCCATAGCAATATCTGTTCCAGATAGAATGTACGAGAATGATCCCATTGAGCCACCTACTATCACAGGTTGTCCCGTCTTTGAATACTTCTCGGGAATACCTAATGTTCCAGGACCAAAACCTCTAGTGCTTCCTTTTCTATGAACGAAAACTTTTTTCCTCTTACCGTCTATATTATGTAACTCCTCCTTGACATTGTTATGACCAACATCATAAAGTATTTCCACTGATGTGTTTCTAAAAACCTTCTTAAATACCTTTCTTACCAAGTATGTAATAATTTGTCTATTTGCAAATGCGTAATTTATAGCACATTTCACTGCACCTAGGTATCTCCTACCTTCATCTGATTTTATTGGAGCACAGGCAAGTTCCTTTTCTTTAATAGGTATTTTGTATTTTTCAACTGCATTGAGAAATATCCTAATGAAGTCTGTATTTACTTGATGTCCGAAACCTCTTGAGCCAGTATGTATCGTTATCACAATTTGTCCTTCAAAAAGTCCAAATACTTCTGCTATACTTCTATTGTATATCTCATCAACAACCTGAACCTCTAGATAATGATTCCCAGACCCTAGAGTCCCAATCTGTCCCTTCTCCCTTTCTATCGCTTCTTCACTAATATAGTCTGGTATAGCAGATTCAACAGTTCCATTCTCTTCTATGTTTTCAATGTCTTCTCTTTCTGCATATCCATTATCAAGACACCATTTAACGCCTTCTGTTAAAACTTTGAAAAGTTCTTTCTTTGAGAGTTTAATATCCCCATCTTTGCCAAGACCGGCTGGGATAGTTTCAAATAGCTTCTTTGAAAGGAGTTCTAGATCCTTTTTTGAAATTCTTCCTAATTGTAAGTCTGTTTTTAATGTCCTAACACCACAGTTTATATCAAATCCCACACCTCCTACTGTAAAAACACCATTCTCATCAAAAGCAGTCACGCTCCCTATTGGAAAGCCATACCCCCAGTGTGCATCAGGAAGAACAATCACGTCCCCAACTATACCAGGTAGGTAAGAAACATTAATAGCCTGCGTCAAAACAGCATCATCCATACCTTCAAGAATTTCCTTTGAACAAAAAAACCTAACATTCGTATTCATCCCTTCTCTTCTTTTGTATATCCATTCGTATTCATTTACCATTTCAATATTTGTAGTTTTCATACATCACACCTAAGACGAATTAGGATTATTATGTTAATTATAAATGATTTAGTAGTATTTACCAGTTAGAAAATTTCAAAATACTACGGAATTCTATATTCAATACTGAACAGATATGTAACATTATTGAAACCTGTTGCACCACTCAATATCCAGGGTAGAGTTCCATTTACTATAACACTGTTCAGGAATGAATAACTTACGACCCAGTCCAGTGATAAATCCTTGATTGGTTTTATTGAGAAACCCAAAGACAGAGATGATAGAGGTGTTGAAAGACTGTTATCTATTACGGTCCCATTGATTTGCCTATTATTCACTTCAGAGTAATAATTCTGGTAGATATACTTTGATAATCCTCCTCTGATTAAAAACCAATCTACAAATGGTATTTCAAACGATGCGAATATCGGAACATACATTGATGATGTAGAAGTGGAAAACTCTTGATTACCTGAAGCAGTTTTCCTAAATGAATTCTGAATACCTAGAGAGAGACCTAAAGAAACAAGTATGTTATTTATGTAAGTGTTAAACGAAGCACCCGTTGTTATGATAACATTCTGGTAATCTTGGTTTACAGTCGTATCTGCTTCAAGATTACCATCGCCATTGATGTCAACTCTAATCACTTGAGATGCAGGTAGAGAATAGGTAAAGTATCTAGCAATACCTAGAAGATATGATGTTCCGCCGAGTCCTAGTCTTGGTTGAGCAGTTATATCTAAACCGAAAGCTCCTCCTGACTTCTCTTCTATAAAGTTTTGGTAGTTATTCACTTGAGGAACATTCGTTCTATAGGAATTTTCGTAAGAAGGTAGATAAATCTTAACACTAGCGTCAACCTTAATAAACGAAAGATCAACTATACTCCCTAATATTATCTTTATCTGAGATATAGATTGTCTTGCATTAACAGAGTTTGTTAAAGTATCTCCCTGATAGAGTGATATATTAAAGTTTGTATAATCACTAGCATATCCAAAACCTAAATATGGTCTTAATAGTTTGATGCCCAATATCTGACTAACACCTAACAAAACTTCAATTCTGTTTCTCAAGTGATCGTTTAAAGTAGTTGTTAATGAGACTACGAAGTTTGTTAATAGTGCGAGTTCGTAGTATGGGTAGTTAATTATAGCACCTATGTTAAGCTTCTCTATAGGTGTGTTTATTGAATACTTTACAACTCCATAGGAGTTATCAAATATACCTACACTTCCCTGTCTTGGTTCTATTACCAAGAAGTTTGAGTCAGAGTTCACATAACCGGAAATGTAAGTAATGTTGAAGTTATCCTCAATTAGTGATGATGTTCCTAGAGGGTTGTAATAATTAAAGTAATTCATCCCGACTAACCTTGATTCTGATGCATTCACACTTACACTGGTAACAAGCAATAATGATATTATAGTGAATATCAATGCGAATCTCACCATAAATCCCTCCATACTAGTAATATTTTTACAAATAAACTTGTGTAATTTTCAAATTTAGCTATGATTTTCACTAAACTCTCCTACAAACTTCAGTCCTTCAATCTTGAAAGTAGTAAATTACTTATTTACTATATCCTTGTGTTAGGAAGAGGTGTATGAAGTTTCTAAAAAGTATTTTACTTCTAACGACATTACTAGCATTGGCAAGTTGTAGTTGTGAATACCAAGAAGAAAAGGTTGGTTTGATATTCGTAAATCCTAAAAACGCGGAATTGGTGAAAGACAAAAATCTTGAGGTTCTTTTGAGGCTTGAGGGTAATATTCAAAATACAACAAAAGTTAGGGTTTTTCTAAACGAAAGACTTATACTCTTATCAGAGCCGAAGGAAGAATTATCTACTCGGGTAGAGTTGTCAGAGAGAACTAACAATTTAGTAGTTGTTTTAGGAGATAGAAACAACAACCTTTACACCAATCAAATAGTATTTCTATTCGTTCCTGAAGTCAAGCCGAAGGAGATAGTAAAAAGAAAGTACAAGGTTAAGCCTGTGAAGGTTAGGAATATTCCAAGGTATGAAGATGTTAAACCGGAATTGAAACCTGAAATAGTTCTACCACAAGTTGAGGAGATTCGTGAGAGTGAATACATATCATCAGTTGAGCTGAATATAGATGATGAAGGATTGGATTATTACAAGGACTACATAAATTTGAAATACAAGGTGGTATTTAACAAAGAGTTTGCTTCAACTGCTATTCAAAATTTCAAGATGACTTACATTGAAATTAACGATTTCACTGGACAGAACTTATTCTCTGAATCTAACAAGGAACCTGTAGGTAGTATGGAAATTGATATAACTTCTTTACCTACAGGATTTTATTCAGTATCCATTAGAGCTGAGGATATAAAAGGTAAATTCTACGAATCTTCTAGATGGATAAAAGTAGATAAGACTCCTCCTACTATAGTGGTTGAAGGATTAACAAACAAGACGATTGTTCGTGGTATTTTTGAGTTCTACGCTAAGTTTAGTGACGAGGATGTTGGATTATCAAACTACTCTGTTTCTATAGGTAATCAGACGATACAATCAAGGAGAGAAAAAGATAGAGTAGTTTTCACTTTTGATTCAACTAAGTTCAAAAATGGTTCTTACGAGATATTCATAACCGCTTTGGATAAGTTAGGTAATACTTCCAAAGTTAAGTTTTCTGTACTATTGGATAATTGGTTTGAGGAGATTGTAGACTCAACGTCCGGTTCAGGTTTCAACCTCTCATCATTCGTGGATAGTGATAACAACATACATCTTGCGTACTATAACTTCAACTCTAAAAATCTGTTTTATGCTTTTAGGAAAAATCAAAGCGACAGATGGATTATAGAAGTGGTAGATAAGGATGTAGATTCTGGTAGGTATCCTTCCATATTTGTTGACAATTTTAACAGGATACATATCTCTTACACGTACATAAACGAACGATGGGATGATGAGGACTTAAGGTATGCGATAAAGGAGGGTAGGGAGTGGAAAATCTTCACACTGGACAATCAAGATAAGGCAGGTAGATACACAAGCATAGTAGTTGATGAAAGAGGTGTTCCTCACATATCATATTACAACTATACACTAGGTAGTTTGAGATATTTGACATACAACATAAAGATGGATAGATGGGAAGTTTCAGTTCCTGATAGCTATGAGAATGTCGGTAGTGATACGAGTATTTCTGTTTTCAACAATGTTGTGCATATAGTCTATCTTGATAACGCTAACGGTGATATCAAGTATTGTAGGAAGGGAGTGGATGAAACAGAAGCAGGTTGGAGGTTTGAGGTAATTGATGCCGATGGTAAGGTAGGGTATTACTCAAGTATGAAAATTGATAAGTTTGGCAATATACATGTCTCATACTACGACTCAACTCTCAAAGCACTTAAATATGCAGTGAAAACCAAAGGTAAATGGAACATACAGGTAGTGGATAGAAAAGATGACCCTGGTAGGTTTACATCCATATTTGTTGATGAGAAAGGTAATCCTCACATATCATACTTCGTTGAGTCAAAGAAGGAGATAAGGTATGCTTACTATGATGGAAGCAAATGGGATATACAGGTGGTATCAAGTATGAAAGCAGGAGGCTACTCATCTATTATCGTTTATAACGGCAAACCTATGATATTCTTCTACGATGTGAGGTCAAATCAACTGAAACTTGCTAGAAAATAAAACCTTGCTTGAATCCGAATAAATTAAGTTATCCAAGTTTGTAGGGTAGGGGGTTAAGTGAAATCAAACTGGTGCAAAACGAAGGTAGTTGTTAGGATGGAGAAAACAGTAGTATTAACTGAAAACTATGTATAAGGAAAGTTATTAGACAAAAAGGTGAGTTGAATGTTGTTAAAGATGAAGTATGGTGTTGAAGAGAGTCTAGACTTAATGATTCTATGTTTTTATTCCTAGTTGCTTCTGTAATTCTTCTTCATCTTTTGTCATTCTATCGTACAAATCCCTGCCCATCTCAAGAACATCGGCAGGTTTATCGGGGCTTTTCTTTCCTATACCTACGAATTTTGCTATATCTCTTTTGCAGTCGGAGAGTATTTTAAGTTTCTTTTCAGGGTCTTCTTCAAGAAACAAAAGTCTGTATTTCAAAACTGCTTGAATGTATATGATACCGTCAAAACCAAAGTCCTTGTCAGTATCTGGGCCAAAGAATTTTATACCGTCAATTGTTTCTTCTCGTCTTGATTGTTTTTCAATGAATGTAGTGTAAAATTCAAGAGCCTTTTTGTATAGTAGTAGCTGTAATCTAGCGTATTCTTGTTTCTTCTCTTCCTCAAGTAAATCTCCTGCTAACCATGCCCCCCTTAAGGCAGATACAGCCTTCTTGAATGAAGGTGCGAGTTTTTTTGATTGAAATGAGTATGAACTAATAGCGAGTATATAACTAAGTAATCCATGCTTTAGGTCTCTTTGTCTCTCAAAATCAACTGTTCGTATTATTGATATAGCATACTCACCTCTAACTTTCCTATAACTCTCTAACCTTGTTATCTCTTCTTGCGAGAGATACTTATTGACAAAGTCATCCTTATACGCCGCATACAAACAGTTAGGACACACTGTAACTGGATATATAAGTGGGTTTACTTTTCCCCACTTCTGGGTTGGGATATATAACCTTCTTAATTCTTCGGTTAGCCTACCTGCGTTTAATCTACCACCACCACTCATTAGTTCTTCTCGCTTAAAAGTATAACCACAAACAGGACATTCTATAGGTTCTTTTGAAAAGAAAGTAAGTTCTGGCATAAGTGAAATCTGAAAAAATCTATACTACTGTGTCAAATTAAAGAATTTTAAAGTATTTCTGCTATCTGGACTGCGTTGAGTGCTGCTCCTTTTCTTAAGTTATCTGCTACTATCCACATTACAAGACCGTTTTCAGTTGAAATATCCTCTCTTATCCTTCCAACATAGACATCGTCTGTGTCATGTCCGTTGAAGATGGGAGTAGGATAAACATCCTTGAATGGGTCATCCATAAGTTTAACACCTTTAGCATTACTTAATAATTCTCTTGCTTTCTCCGATGTTACCTTTTTTTCAGTTTCTATCCATACAGCCTCGCTATGCCCTTTTACAACAGGTACTCTGACGGTAGTTGCTGATATCTTTATTTCATTATCGTGAAGCATTTTCCTCGTCTCATTAACTATCTTCATCTCTTCCTTTGTGTATAAGTTATCAAGCACAACATCAATCCTAGGTATAACATTCATAAAGATAGGATAAGGGAATTTGGTAGGTTTATAGTTTAGTATTCCATCTCTACCTAATGTTGAGTAAGTTTTGATTTCATCCTCTAGTTCCTGAATTGCCATTCCTCCTGCTCCTGAAACTGCTTGGTATGTTGATACTATGATTCTCTTTATTCTTGAGTAGTCATAGATAGGTTTTAGAGCGACAAGCATCTGGATTGTAGAGCAGTTTGGGTTTGCTATTATGCCTTTGTGCCACTTCACATCTTCGGGATTAACCTCTGGTATCACTAACGGAACGTTATCATCCATTCTAAAAGCACTGGAATTATCAATAACTATTGTTCCGTCTTTCGCTGCGATAGGAGAAAACTTTTTTGATGTATCAGCACCAGCGGAAAATAATGCAATCTCAATCCTATACTTCTTAAATACGTCTTCTTTGAGTTCCAAGACTTCAATATCAACACCTTTGAATTTAAGTTTCTTTCCCTTACTTCTTTCGGATGCGAAAAGATAGAGTTCTTTGACAGGAAAGTTCCTTTGTTCTAATGTTTTGATCATCTCTTGTCCGACTGCTCCAGTTGCACCAACTACTGCTACTATCTTTTCAGACATATTCAACTCCTTATAAGACTATGTATTATCAAAGAGATAAAATTAGTGTTTCAAAAAGAATAGAAACTTGAAAAGTTTATGCTGATAAGAATGTCTTCTTGAGTGGTGATTTTAATATTTCTTTCATCACCTTCAATAGTTTTTACTCTTGAAATTCCTTCCTTAATGACTAAAGAGCTGTCATCAGGCAAATCAACGAATTTGCCTAAATACCTTCTATATGCCTCAAATATAACCTCATACTTGAAGCACTGGGGGGTTTGAACTCTGAATACTGAGTTTCTATCAAGAGTATTCGCGACATATCTATCGCTTCTTACTTCAACGAGTGTATCAACAGATCTTAAAACAGGTATGACTGCACCGGTTTCTTCAACATTTGAAAGCAATTGTCTTATAAGTTCGTTTGTTACGAATGGTCTAGCACTATCGTGTATCAGCACATAAGAGTTTAGATTCCTAACCGACATAACTCCGTTCATTGATGAAAGACTTCTTGTCTCGCCACCAACAACAACATCACTGACTTTATGGAAAATATTACATATATTTCTCGTTGCTTCCAAGTATTCTTTGTTAGAAACGACGATTATTTCGTCAATAAAGTGATCTGAGTTAAAAACCTTTAATGAATAATAAATTATTGGATGTCCGTTTAGTTCATATAATTGTTTAGGTATATCTTTACCAAACCGTTGTCCTTTGCCACCTGCTAGGACGATGGCAATAACTTGTCTATCATTATACATTATACATATTCAGATAGTTTCTTAATTCTCTTAAGCATGTTAGGATGTGTTGTAAATAACTCCATCATTTTTTCTCCTAGCGAAACTCTTATTTTACCTCTCTTAAGTTGCTCAAGTTCAGAT
Source organism: Spirochaetota bacterium (assembly GCA_025061835.1). Taxonomy (NCBI): domain Bacteria; kingdom Pseudomonadati; phylum Spirochaetota; species Spirochaetota bacterium. The sequence continues at coordinate 91,076 of JANXAC010000002.1, read as the reverse complement.
CTATCAATTTGGAAGTTTCTATTAGTATCCAACTGTGCTAGTTCTCTTATCTCTTCTTCTGCTACGCTTGGGTCATTCAAGAAGAATGCTTTGAGACCTGCAACTTGGGCTTTTTCTTCCTCTTCCGCTACGGCAGAAGAATAAACCAACTTATACAAAGCGCTTGCCAGGTGTTCTGGGGGATTACCGAACTTCACGGAGCCGTAGTCCGCTAGGTATTCTCTTACCCTTGAGATTGCGAGGACTAGGAGATTTGAGATAAAGTATAAGATTAACATCAGGATGCCAATCAAAGCACCAGGATTCCCTTCTCTGTTATTACCTCCACCAAAATACATAAAGAAGATAGAAAGGTTGTATAGTATCATAGGTATTACGGAGACGAGTGTTGTTATAAGCATATCTCTATTCTTTATATGGGCAATCTCATGACCTATCACTGCTCTGAGTTCATCTCTATTCAGAATTCTCATAATCTCGGTGGTAAGTGCTACTCTTCCATCTCTTACACTTCTTCCAAACGCAAATGCGTTTGCTATTGGCATATCAGATATTCCAATCTTTGGTTTAGGTATTCCTGCTTGTTGTGCCATCTCTTCTACCATTCTGTGTATTTCCGGATACTCGTTGTCAGAAATGTATCTTACTCTCATACTCCATTCAACTATTTTTGGAGCTATGAGATATTGTATGAGCAAGATAACTCCAGATAGTGCTAGATTGAACATCACTCCTTGCTGACCTACCAGTGCTATCACGAGATATAGGATACCGAATAGTGCCCCTATGATGAATACCATCCTCATGGTAAGAGAGAGCATAATTAACCTCCATTACATAAAAGCCGTTATAAATATAATAAAATTCCAAGATTCTAGTCAAGTAGGTAAGGAGTTATATTATCTAAATTTTACTCTTGACATTCACAATTAAGTATTTTTGTAAATTTTTTAGGATTTATTACTTTGACACAGTGCTATTATAATTTCTTTGAGATTTCCTGTAGCAGTTTTATTATCTCATCAAACTTTGGGTTCATAATGCTTGAACTTATGAATGTCACTATTCCTGAAAATATCCCAAAAAGGAATACCATTAACCACTGTAGGAAACCTATCCTTCTGTTGATATCTTCAAACCTTTTGTTGATATCTTCAAACCTTTTGTTAATATCTTCAAATCTTTTGTTAATGTCTTCAAACCTTTTGTTATTATCTTCAAATCTCTTATTTATGTTTTCAAACCCAATCTTCACAGTTTCTGAAAGGACCTTTATATCAGACCTTATTCCTTGTAATTCCTCTTTTATTTCACTTCTATCTGCTTTGGAGTCTATTTCTGATTTAAAACCTAAGTAAATGTCGTCGTATATAAGTTCAACCATCTCTTCAACACTATCTTCATCAAAATCCTTAAGAACTCTCCTGATCTTATTCTTAACTTTTTCTCTATCTAGAAGTGTAGGCATATTATTTTCTTACGATGATATTTTAATCAAAGTGAGATTTATTTTCCACATTTGCATTCAGTGAAGTTTAAAAACTCACAAAAGATGACCTTCACTTAATCCTTAAATATTTTAGATTTATGTTTTCTCTAATTTTGCTGTTATTTACTTTCCCAGTAGTTGTAAAATTCCTAATAAGATCTCGGACTTTATTGAGCCACATTTGAGCAAATTCAGATTTATATCTGTGTTTAATTATAATCTTAATGTATGACTGTTAGGGAAGTTGTGAGAGATAGATTGAGAGAGGCAATAAGGAAAGATTTTGAAATACATTATTCACAAGAAGAAACAAGCATTGACTATCCCCAAAATAGACAGTTTGGAGATTACTCAACTACTATACCTTTTAAGGTATTCAGAGAACTTAGATCAAAAGGTGTTCAAATGTCTCTTAATGAAGTCTCGGGTAAGTTGAGGGATAGTCTTGTTTATCTTTTTTCTAGTTCTTCTCCACCTTTATTTTCAGAAGTATCTGTTGCTAATGGTGGTTTTATAAACTTTAGGGTTTCATCGGAGTTTCTAGAGGAGTTAGTAAGAAGGGTAGCAGAGGATGAGGAGTATGGTAAGTCAGAGTATGGTAAAGGTAAAGGAAGAATACTTCTTGAGTATGTAAGTGCTAATCCAACAGGGCCTCTTCATATAGGTCACGCAAGGTGGGGAGCAATCGGAGACTCTCTTTACAGAGCGTTTAAAACATCAGGATATGATATACAAACAGAGTTCTATATAAACGATGCTGGAAATCAGATTAGACTACTCTATGAGTCTGTGGAAGCAAGAAGGCAAGGTAGAGAGATACCTGAGAATGGATACTCTGGAAGCTATATTGAGGAGGTAGCACAAACAGATGAGGACCCTGTTGAAGTTATACTAAAGTGGCATAGGAAGGATCTTGATGATTTCAGAGTTCATTTTGACAATTGGTTTTCTGAAAAAACGTTACACGCAAGCGGTGAGGTTGAAGAAACTATAAACTTCCTTGCTGAAAAGGGGTTTGTGTATGAGAAGGATGGAGCATTATGGTTCAGAAGCACTGCTTTTGATGACGATAAAGACAGAGTTGTAAAGAAATCGGATGGAGAATACACTTACTTTGGTGTGGATATTGCCTATCATGTCAATAAAATAAGGAGAGGTTTCAATAGACTTATAAACATTTGGGGAGCAGACCATCACGGCTATGTAAAGAGACTCGTATCTGCTGTAAATTCCATATACAGTGATGTCAAGATTGATGTTATACTTGGGCAACTTGTCTCTCTTTTCAGAGGCGGAGAACCTGTGAGAATGTCAAAAAGGACAGGAGACATTATAACCTTGAGAGAGGTGATTGATGAAGTTGGGGTTGATGCTGTAAGATACTTTATGGTTTCAAAAAAAGTTGATACTCATATCAATTTTGATCTAGAGGAAGCAAAGAAGCAGAATGAAGAAAACCCTGTGTATTACTTACAGTATGCGCACGCAAGAATTTCAGGTATATTGAGAAATACCGAAGGTCTTGAGAGAGTACCATCTCCTATTATTGATCAAAGTTCATCAATTACGAGAGAAATAGCAGTTATGATACTAAGGTTTCCTGAAGAAATAATAGACATAACAATATCCTTGGAACCTCAAAGGATGACGAATTATCTAAATGAACTTGCTACGATGTTTCACAAGTTCTACTCTGAGTGTAGAGTAATTGACTACGGAAAGGTTCTTGAAGGAAGGGAGATACTTGTTAGGGCTGTTAAGAATGTTTTGAAAAGAGGACTTTGGATAATTGGAGTATCTGCTCCTGAGAGGATGTAATGTGGATTGATTTTGGAGGTATTGCTTATGATAATGTTGGTTAAAATGGCTTTTAGAAATATATGGAGAAATAGTAGAAGGTCCATTCTTGCTATAACTTCCGTTGCTATTGCAATCATGGCAGTTGTTATATTACAGGGGCTTGTTAGTGGGATTATGGACAATATTGTTAGAAATTCAACAAAGAGTGATACAGGACACATTAGGATATCTACAAGAGAATATATGGAAAGGATAGAACAAATGCCTGTCTATTACCTTGTTAGAAATCCTGAAGAGGTTTTGAAGATAGTCAGCGAAATTCCAGAAGCAAAGCGTAATATTGTTTTATCTACTGAGAGGATTAAGTTTCCAGCGCTTATAGAGTTTGGTGGTAGAAATAAAGTAGGAATATGTATCAGTGGAGATATTGAGAAGGAGAAGGAATTACTGATGCTACACAAAAGTATCATAGAGGGTAGATATTTGAGTGGTTCTGTGATTGAAGAAGACGGATTAAAATACAGAGAGATTATAATAGGTAAGAAGATGGCGGATGTGCTTGGGATAAAGGTAGGAGATACGTTTCCGCTTATGCTACAAGGCAGTGATCTAGGTATAAGAATACCTAGATTTAAGGTTGTTGGGATATTCAGCACGGGTATTAACTTGCTTGATGATAATGTGTTTATGTTGTCCATTGAGGATGCAAAAGAAGTCTTAGGAACTGGAGGAGGTGTGCAAGAGATCATAATTATGCTCAAAGACTACGATTCCGCAGGATGGATAGCAGAGAAGATAAACCAAAAACTATCTTCTTATGTAGAATACAACAATGTGATGGCACTTGACTGGAGGAAGGCTGGTGGAATAGCGGGTATATTTGACCAGGTTCTGAGTATCTACATATTAATCTACCTTATAATAGTAGCTCTTGGAACTCTGGTAATAATAAGTATAATGACGATGGTAATACTTGAGAGAAGAAGAGAAATAGGTATCCTCAAGGCCATGGGTTTCAGTAAGCCAAGAATTCTGGCATTATTCACACTTGAAGGAACGATACTAGGAGCATTTGGAACAATACTAGGAGTCGTGTTGGGCATACTAATAAGCATACCTCTTTCAATATATGGTATAGATTTTTCTTCTTCGATGGGGAATATGAATATTCCAATGGACAATGTGATAAAGTGGTTGATAACCATAGGAGGAATATTCAACGCTATCGTTGTTGGAGTCTTAGTGTCTTCGGTTGTGTCGCTAATACCTTCTAGGCATGCGGCAAGTATGAACCCTGCTGAAGCAATAAAGGCATAGAATGTAGAAGTCAATTATTTCTGATTGGTTATCATTTTTGAATTTTTACCGAACCTAGTAGTAGGATTTGCTATCCTACGAGGTTGTAGTATTTTAATTATATGAGTGTGGATAAGAAGTTATTGTTATTCATAATAGGAACTGTATTCTTGTTCTTTGTTTACAACGGATACTCGCAGAGTAGCAAGAAGAAGTTTGGAATAGATAAATTGACTGGAAGTGGTATAAATACGGAGGAAATTGTTGAAAAGCTCGTTGAAGCAGAGAGTAGCAAGGGAGAAAAGTATCAGCAAGAGATAAGTAACCAGACTATAAGAAAAGCAATTATAAATTTCGTAGAGCTTAACCTTAGGGAGTTGAGGGACATAGCAAAGTCTCTTTACGACTACAGGTCTCCGTTTCAGAACAGGGTTGGATATTCAAGTGATGATAGTATAGTTCAAGTTTTACCGAATAGAGGAGCTGAAGTTGGGGATATGAGAGTAAGAGTTGAAAGGATGGCAAAACCAGATGTATTCGTATCAGACCCTCTGCCTTTGGATACCGAACTTAAGCCTTTCAAAATAAAAATATCACTACTTGATAAGGAAGTAGAGATTGACTTTGGTGGCGGTAAATTGAGAGACCTTGCCAAACTTATTAACGAAAAAGCATCTCAAATAGTTTCTGCTTCTGTTATTAAGATTGATGCTAACAACGAAGTTTTAAGAATAGAAGGTAAGAAGACAGGCAAAAGTGCTAAGGTTATTATAAATGGAGACTTGTCTGAACTTGTGAGAATTGGATTACTTACAAGGGATAAGGTTATAACATCTCCACCAAACGAGTTGAACATACTATCACAATTTACCTCGCTACCTTCACTAACACTCAAAGATAAGGAAGAAATAACCAGAGATATTAGGTATGTGGTATCCAAAAATACTATTTTAGAAGTATCAAACCTATTCACTCAACAACCTATTCCTAAACCAAAAGAACTTGAGATTAGAGTTATGGAAAGTGTTAAAGTTAGCAACGTTGAAGTAAAAGGTGGAACACCTATAACAACCTTTGACATACTCAAGGAATACACGACCAATGATTTCGTATTTATAGTCATACATTTAGTAGATGGAACGAAGTATGAATTAAGAATACTTCCTTCAGAAACTTCCAAAATCACCACTCTTTCAATGTTTGAAGGGAAAGAAGTTGAGAAGTTTGTTTTGAGAAATAACAACGACCTATCAAGAATGACTTTCTATAGAATAGTAATCAAGGACAAAGTTGAAGAGGTTAGAAGACTTTCGGAATACGAACCTAAAAACTACATATCCAGAGCAGAGAATGCAGTTGTCTATGTAAATGGTGTTAAGATTGAGAGGGAGGAGAATGATTTGAAGGATATAATTAATGGAACTTTGAAAGTAGTTGGAGAGAACCCTAGTAAGGAGGTTACTACTAAAGTAGATTACGATTACAAGTCAATAACCAACAGTATATCAAATCTGATTGAAAAATACAACGATGTTATGATTTACCTTTCCAAGATAACCAAGCCGATGGTAGATAGGAGACAACTCTATGAAAAGCCAGATGAGGAGAAAGAGGAAGGATCATTTGCTACAGATATGGAATTTATAAGGTTGAAGGATAAGTTAAGAATGTTTGCGATGCAACCTTACCAGACCAGACAAACTAATATTAGACTACTTTACCACATAGGAATATATACAAAGAACATATCAACCAAACTGGATTTTGAGTCTGATTTATGGGAGTATGTTAGGAGAGGTATTTTAACGATTGATAATGACAAGCTTGTTAGTGTCGTTATTGAAAACATAATGGCTGTAAGTGATGTGTTTAGTTATGATACCAACGGAGACAAGGTTGTTGACACAGGATTTGCTTACAATATAACTGTGGTTTGTGATGAATACACTAGAGCAGGTGGTGTCATAGCAAACAAGAAAAAACAGATTGATAACATTATAAAGTCAAACAAGGACCTTTATACAAAGTTTCAGGACAGACTTGAAGACTACAGAGTTTCACTTGAGAGGAAGTTTGGAAAACTACAGCAAGTGTTGAGAGAAAGCAAATCTAAACAAGACTGGTTCAATAGTCAGGTAAAGGTATTAAGCGGTGAGAATAACAGGTAGAACCTTATAGTAGATTTGTCAAATTGTGTTTTCAATCCTTACGTAGTTTTGGTTTAGGGTTAGTAATAGAACTATCAGGGTTCTATGTATCTTGGTTTTCGGTGTTTGGAAGAGGTGGATTTTTTAGATCTGTACATCTGTTGCTTTGTTATCATTTTTTCAAACTTTGATAATTGTAGAACCTGAAGGAAGTGTGCTTTCAGAGTAGGGTTAGTAGGAATTATTTGTTATCGTAACTCTCAAGGTATTTCACGAGCTCTAGGATTTTTGATTTTATCAAATCTCTGATAGGTCTTACTTCTTCTATTGGTTTGTCTTTGGGGTCTGGGATGTTCCAGTCTATGTATTCTTTTGATGGGTAGTAGGGGCAGGTATCTCCACATCCCATATTCACGACGAAATCAAACTTATCAATTGGTAAGTCTGAAAATCCTTTTGGTCTTTCGTTGAGTATTTTGACTCCGATCTCTTCCATACATTGTTTTACAACTGGGTTAATTTCTCTAGCAGGATTTGAGCCAGCACTGTATGGATTGATTATATGACTTCCTAACTCCCGAGCGAAGGCTTCTGCCATCTGACTTCTACCAGCATTCTGAACGCAAAGGAACAACACATTGTATTTCATAAATCTTATTCTTTATGAGAAACTTAAACAATTTGTAAATGTTTCGTAAAGATAAAGTCAAATGTTAGTTTTGGAAATTTTTACTCAATCTTGTCGTTTATTTCATAGACAATTGGTTTTTTGAGGGTTTCGTAGGATATTTTGCCGTCTGCAATAAGTGATAGTGTTTTAACTAGTATCTTATGTTCTTTCTCAAGGACTCGCCTTGATAGTGTGTCAGGAGTATCGTTTGGAAGAACCTTTACCTTTGCTTGCATAATTATCTTGCCGCCATCAACAATCTCATTAGCGAAATGGACCGTGCAGCCGTGAATTTTCTCACCGGCTTCTAGAACTCTAGCGTGTGTTTCAAGTCCGGGATACTTAGGTAAAAGCGATGGATGGATGTTTATTATCCTGTTTTTGAATGAAGAGAGTAGGGGGGTTTTTATTATTCTGATAAATCCCGCCATAACTACTATGTCAACACAGTGTCTTTTGAGTATCCTAACATATTCCCACTCTCTTTCTTCCTCAAATTTAGTTTTATACTTGCCCGGATAAACGTATATAGCCTTGACACCATAACTTCTAGCAACTTCAATACCTTTTGCATCTGGTTTGTCGCTTATTACAATTACTACTTTCCCTCTAATCTTGCCTTCTTTGCAGCCCTTTATAACTGCTTCCATGTTTGAACCGCGCCCAGAAATAAGAATACCTATCCTAATCTTGTCTTTTTTGCCTAGAATTGACAGAAAGAATCTTTTGAGTTTAATAAGAAAGCAATACATAGTTTTAGATACTTCTTAAGAAACCACCATCAACTTGGATACTAGTACCGTTTACATAACTTGCTTTTTCAGAGCAGAGGAATGTAACAAAGTTTGCTATCTCTTCTACACTTCCATATCTTCCGAGAGGTATGGATGATTCCATACTTTTCTTTACTTCTTCAAACGGTTTTTCTGTTTTTTTGCTTATGTATTCAAGGAGGCCTTTAGCCCTTTCTGTCTGGATGTTGCCCGTATAGATTACATTGAACGTTACATTATCCTTTCTTATCGTTCTTGAAAGTGATTTTGAGAGAGCATTTACTCCTGAACGAAAGACATTTGAAAGCAGTAGTTCGTCTATTGGCTCTTTTACTGCTACTGATGTTAAGTAGATAATCCTTCCCCAGCCGTTGTCTATCATTTTCGGTAGTAGTTTCTTTGTAAGTCTCACTGCTGACATTAATACAAGTTCAAACGCCCTATACCAATCTTCTTCTTCAAGTTCAAAGAAGTATCCAGGTTTAGGTCCTCCTGTGTTGAAAACGAGAATATCAATCTTTCCAAAATCTCTCAAAACCTCATCCGCAAGCTTCACAACATCACTAGCCTTGGATAGATCACAAACATAAGAATAGACATCAAAACCTTTTTGTTTTAGCTCCATTTCGGTTGATTTTATGTTGTCTAGATTGCTTGAAGATACTATTACTCTAGCACCTTCGCTAGCCAAAGCGGTAGCTACTGCCTTACCTATACCTTTACTACTAGCAGTTACCAAAGCAGTCTTTCCTCTTATGCCTAGATCCATAGTGAAATTATTTAGATAAGAATCTTTTCTATTCAAGTATTTACTACCTGAAGTTTGGAGTAGGGTTTTGTAAAAATTGATGTTAGAAAACTTCCTTTTACTTTTGTAAGATAAAGGCAAGAGGAGTGAAAAAGTGAACTTTTCAAAGGTGAATTCTTTAGGAATTTAGCAGATTTTATTCTGGGCGAAGTATAGGTGTTTGAAGTGAGGATAGAGAGTATTATGAAAAACGAAAAGTTTTACCTAATGAATATCATAGGTGCTATTAAAGGATGGCAGACTAGGAACAATCAAAGACATTCCTAGTTCTACACTCTCTGAAATTCTCAACATTACTCTTAAACAAATTTAAGTTTGTCTAAGTTACACTTTTGAAACTTTATCATTTATAATATTTTTGAGGAAACTTTAGATGAGTTTGAGAATACTACATCTTACTGATTTGCATATAGATAGCATCAACTTGTTCTCTAGGAATTATGTTAGAAATATAGAAATTTTGAGGATGAACCTTAATCTGCTGTCTCCTGATGTAGTTATAATTTCTGGTGACATAGTTGAGTTTGGCGAGGGAATTTTAGCAAAGTCAAACTATGAGATATTAAATGATCTATTCTACTACTCCGATGGTATTTTCTACTTTGACAGAGAGATGAAGATACCGCTGTATTTTGTCCCGGGTAATCACGAATACGGAACACTTTTTAAATTCTCTCTTAAGGATATCCCAAATTACAGAAGTTTCATTGGAAGTGAATTTTTGAATTACTATGTTGATATTAAGAATGTAAGGCTCATATTCCTTGACACGGGGTATGACTATAGTTATTCCTTCCATCTACACAACTTGATGATACCTAGTTCCGAAGGTGTTGGTCTATTTAAGCATCAACTAGAATTTCTTGAAGATGCGCTGAAAAACTCTAGCAATACAAACATCATCATTACCCACCATCCTTTTTTAAGCCCGAAAAATGGAATACAAGAGGATGTATTCATACTAGGTAGAGAAGAGTTTCAGAGGATAATAACAAGTTACGATGTATCTTTGATATTGTCAGGTCATACTCACAAAAACAGAGTTTTTGATAATGGATCAAACCTTATAACATCCTTCCCATTGGTTGCAAAAGGAGTAGGTCCTTACCATGTTCAAACGGGTTCAATAGGTAAAGATGGTTATTATAGGATGATTGAGGTTAGAGATCAAACCGTAATAGTTTATGATGCCGAGAACTGTGAGGATTACCTAACTTACAACACACAGGAAGACGAAGAAGTTTCTGTATTTGATGAGTCATACTAGTATCCAATAATACTTCTGAACTATCGTTTAATAAAATTTAGACTCAAGGGGTTTTGAATGTAAGTTTTTAAAACTTACGGATGTTTAGTCAAAATTTAGTTATGAGGAAGGTTATAATTATTCTGGTTATTTTGGTGTCAGCAGTTTATTCTGTTCTAACCGTTTGGTTTGGATTTAGCCTATGGAATACTATGGTAGGTAAGTTCAATATGTTTGAGATTTCAAATAAGATTGGAGAGATTAGGGCTCTTGTTAGCAGAGGAGAGATTGAGAAGGTTGAAAAGGAACTAATGTATCTGGATAGAAAGATTAGTTTTTTGTTAGTCTCGCAAGAGGAGATATTTAGGAATGCTATGAACAGTGTGATAAGAACATCAGGTGCTACCTTTCTAGTTTTTGTTCTGTCCTCTGTGCTACTTTCTTTACTGATAACAAGGCAGTTGAGGTTGCTAGTTGATTTTCTTACTAACTTCAAGTTCCCAGTTAGTCTAAATATAGCGTTTCCTAAACCTATATTTAAGGATATAGGTAAGATATCGTTGTCGTTTCAAAACCTAGTGTCTAGGTTAGTTGAGTATGAAAAAAGGGTTGCGGAACTTGAGAGGTTTGAAGGTTGGAGAGATGTAAGTAAAGTTATGGTTCATGAGGTTGGTAATCTTCTTACGCCGGTATATACGGAAGTAAAAAACTCAATTCAAAGCGGTAAAGGTTTAAACGTTGAAACTATTAGAAGGATTGACAAAATATTGGATAATATAAACCAGTTTCTTTCCAAAATAAGAGAGATTTCATCTCTTCCGAAACCAGTTCCTAGAAAAGAAAACTTGATTTCTATTCTTGAAGAGTTGAGGCTATTTTTCCAGTTTGAGTTTGAGAGTGGTGAAAGTGAAGTTTTCGTTATGGTTGATAGGGTTTTGCTTATGAACGCTTTTGTTAATATACTCAAGAATAGTTTTGAGGCTACCGATGGTAAGGGTATTGTTAGAGTTAGTGTATCTAGGGATGGAGATTCTGCTATTGTAAGATTTTGGGACAATGGTGGGGGTATTCCTAAAGAGATTTTGGATAAGATATTTGACTTTGGAGTATCATATAAGAAAGGTGGAAGGGGGATAGGGTTAGCAATTACAAGGAAGATAATACTTGAGAGTTATGGTGATATAACGGTAAACTCTAGCGTTTCTGAAGGTACAACAGAAGTAGTTGTAAGACTACCAGTTGTGTCATAGTCTATACTTTATTTCAACACTCAGTTTTCTGCCCCATACAGCTCTTGAAGGATCTATATCACTAAACTCCTGATACTCAAAAAACGGTTCTGCTTTTATCCTTACCGTTACTTCTTCTCCTTCTATTCCAGACTTTGGAAGAAGAATGTTTATTTGGTTCATAACAGTTTTTACTTCCTCTATACTGTTTATTGTAATACTTTTTGTCGTAGCATTCTTATGAAGATGAACCAGAAACATATTCTTTGAGTTATTGTATGTAACTTTGTTAGTTATTGAGACATTCACAAGTATCTTGGTTGTTTGGAATGAAACATCTATAGCATATCCTGATGTTATCCCTCTTTCAACAAGCCTTTGGAACTTATCGTTGAAGGTGTTTTTTAGGTTGAATGAGAAGATCAAGTTTCCTCTGTTGTCTTCAAAAAACCTAGGATTTTCCAAACCAATTTCGGTAGAGGATAGAGCAGTAATACCTATTAGAACTCCTATTATTCTAATTCCTTCTACCAAGGGGTAAAAGATACTACCGATTAGTCTAATTATATCTAACACTAGTTAATTTTCAAAGGGTGGCTGTGCCACCCTCAAATTGTAAGTTATAACTTCTCGCTTTTGCCACCGAAGGTTATGGATAAACCTAGACTGATAGTATGATCTCCAAAACTTGGTTCTGATATTATAGAGTCATCATTACCTATTATTGAGAAGATATAACTAGCCTTTAGTATTAGTCCTACTGTGCTGTATGATTTGATTTTCAGGTCATCGCATAGTTGGATTATGTTTTCGGATAGGATTAATTTACCATAGGTAAGTATTCCAACTTCAATGCTGAAGTCTCCATAAGATATTCCGTTCGCATAGGAGTATGGATTTTTGGCTATGGTATCAAAATCGTAAGCCTCAGATTTTGACTTAAATGAAAGCGTGTAGCCGCCTCCACCAATGCCTAGAATAGGTGCAAATTCAAAATTAGGAGCTTTAATAACAGCGTATCCAAACTCAAAGAAACCAAAACTACCAGATAATGTTGCTACTACATTCGTTCCGTTAAACTTTCCTTCTATTGAGGATGATATAATTATAGAGCCACCTCCACCCATTAGTACATTGCCAGTATAGCCAAATCCTTGTCCTCCTATTCCTAACAAAACTTCACCAAATCTCTGTTGGTATCCTAGTGATTGTAGTTTTTCATTCAGACTAGCTATACTAGGAATGTAAAAAGCACTGACTATTGGACCTCCAAAACCCTCACCTTTAAACATATTGTCTGAGGCTCTTGTTACCTTAATATCATCCTCAGCATTGATATGTGTAGCGGTTAGAGCAAACACAACCGCTATAAGCGACAAAACTGACACTCTCACTACTTGTTTCATACATACCTCCTTTTACATATATTAATGCTTTTCAATTAGCGTGCCAAAACTTTCATTTGGAAGTGTCTAGTTATTACTAGTGAAATTTGCTTTTAGATTGAACCTAGAAACTTCTTAATAGGTATCCTTAAGCCCATTTGAATGTAAGTTTTTAGTAAGTAGGTGGATTTGTCGTAATCTAATACCGTTCTAGAAGTTAAAAGTTCTGTCACTGTATCAAAAGTGATATATCGTAGTTGATAGTGATTATGTTTGTTGTGTGATAACTATCTTTGAAGTTTTTGTAGCGTTTTTCTTTGAGAATGTTTAGGTTTTTTAATTCTTAATCAATGATTTTGACTTTTGATGTTTCACAATTTTTATGTTTATTTCAAACCTAGTTCTTTGAGTCTTCTTAATAGGTTGTTTGGTAGGATACCTAATGAGAGTGCAGTTTTTGAGACGTTGTTTTGGTTTTTCTCAAGGTGGTGCTTTAGGTAGATTTTTTCAAATTCTTCTCTTGCGGTGTTGGGTGGTAGTTTGGATGATAGGATTGATACAAGTTTATCGTAATCTCTATTGAGATTGGTTGTTGCTATAACTTTATTGACATCTTCCTTGGTTATAACTTCCTTTTCTGATACTATGACAAGCCTCTGAATGATGTTTTTAAGTTCTCTTACATTACCGGGGTAGTCATAGTTTTCAAGCAAATGGATTGCTTCGTCTGTTAAATACTTGTTTGGTAATCCTTCTTTTTGTATCGTCTCTTTTAGGAAAAATTCTGCGAGTATTTTTATATCTTCTTTTCTTTCTCTGAGTGGTGGTAGATGTATTGTGATGACATTTATTCTGTAAAACAAGTCTTCTCTGAATGCTTTTTCTTTGACCATTCTCTCAAGGTCTTTGTTGGTAGCAGATACTATCCTAACATCAACCTTTATTGTTTCTTTACTACCTATTTTGGTTATCTCTCCGTATTCTATTGCTCGTAGGAGTTTTGCCTGATGTTCCAGAGACAAATCGCCGATCTCATCTAGGAATAGTGTTCCACCGTTTGCTATTTCAAACTTACCTTTCTTACTTTGGTATGCTCCAGTGAATGAACCTTTTTCGTATCCAAACAACTCAGACTCAAAAAGTTCAGAAGGTATAGCAGAACAGTTGAGTTTAACAAACTCTTTATATCTTCTCTTACTTAAATTATGGATGAGAGATGCTATTCTCTCCTTACCAGTTCCAGATTCGCCGAGTATTAGAACTGGAAAACTAGTGGATGCGGATTTTTCAACGAGTTTGATTATCTCTTTCATCCTAGGGTTTTGAGTAGTTATTCCTTCAGAGAGGATTTTGTTTTCTAGTAGTTTTCTTAATTCTAGATTTTCAAGAGCATTCTTGATAGCAACCTTCAATCTAGCTGGTGAGATAGGTTTCTCAACAAAATCAAAAGCACCTAGTTTGATGCTATCAACGATATTTTCAATATCAGTGTAGGCAGATATGACTATAATCTGTGTCTTCAAGTCCCTCTCTTTGATAGATTTTATGATCTCCCTACCGTCCCTATCTCCTAGTTTTAGGTCAATTAATGCTACATCAGGTTGTATTTCTTCCAGTATTTTTAGAGATAGAGAAAAGTCTCTTGATACTAATACATCAAACTCTTCTTGGAGGATGTTATTTATTGAGACTAGTATTTCAGTCTCATCATCTACAACTAGGATAGTAGTTTTTTTATACATTTGTGTAGATAATATAAACAATCTGGATGGGAGGACTAAAGATAAAACCTAATATCCTATTCACCTTCAAAGTTTGGTAAAGTAGTATTTAAAAGGTAATATACCCTTAAGGTTTTGCTGTAATCCTAGTGTGAGTAATTTCCTCTCTACATAGGTGTGTTTCTTTTGAGTTGTGATAAAGTTTAGTGTTTTTTCTAACGATTTAGGCTGTCTTTATAAAATCTAATCTATTTTGGTTATGTAAAATACTACAAGTATTGTAGATTTTTCAAACTTTGATATAATTATCTCAATATATTTATTATACTATATACTGTTTGTAGTTTATGGAGGCTTTTATGAAGTGCGTGATAGTAGGTGGTGTTGCTGGAGGTATGTCAACTGCTGCTAGGTTGAGAAGACTGGATGAGAGGGCAGAGATAGTGGTTTTTGAGAGAGGTGAGTATATATCTTATGCTAACTGTGGGTTACCTTACTACATAGGTGGTGTGATAAAAGAGAGGAGTAATCTTTTGGTTCAAACAGTTGAAGGCTTTATCAGGAGGTTTAATGTAGATGTTAGGGTTAGGAGTGAAGTTTTGAAGATTGATAGAGAGAAAAAAGAAGTTTTAGTTAGGGATTTGAGAACTGGTAATGAATATACGGAGAAGTATGATAAACTTGTGCTTTCACCGGGAGCAACACCAGTTAAACCACCGATACCGGGTATAGATTTACCAAATATCTTCACTCTTAGAGACATAAGAGATACTGATAGGATAAAGGAATTTATTGATTCAAACAAACCGAGGAGAGCGGTGATAGTAGGGGCAGGATTTATTGGGCTTGAGATGGCGGAAAATCTAGCGCATAGAGGCATTCTGGTTACGATTGTTGAAGCGATGGAACAAGTTATGGGGGTTATTGACTTTGAGATGGCTGCTTTGGTTCATCAGCACTTAAAAACGAAGAATGTTGAGTTCTATCTTAAGGATAGTGTAGCAAGTTTTGATAAGGACCTTGATGGTAGGATAGTAGTTAACTTGAGTAGTGGTAGAAAACTATCAGTTGATATGGTGATACTTTCTATTGGTGTGCGACCAGAGAGTAAACTAGCAAAGGAAGCGGGACTTGAGATAGGAGAGAGAGGACATATAGTTGTGAATGATTACTTACAAACTTCGGACCCTGATATATATGCTATTGGAGATGCTATTGAAGTTTATCATCCTGTCATAAAGAAGAAGATAGGTATTCCTTTGGCGTGGCCTGCTAACTTACAAGGTAGGATTGTTGCCGATAACATAGTCTTTGGTAATGTTAGAAGGTATAAGGGGTCTATAGGAACTGCTATAGCGAAGGTTTTTGATATAACTGTTGCTGTTACAGGTGCAACTGAAAAACTACTCAAGAGAGAAGGGATACCGTATAAGTATGTTATAATACACCCTTCATCTCACGCAGGGTATTATCCTGGTGCTCTTCCTATGTCTCTCAAGCTCATATTTTCTCCTGAAGATGGTAGGATACTTGGGGCACAGGCTGTTGGATATGATGGAGTTGATAAAAGGATAGATGTTCTATCAACAGCTATACAAGCAGGATTAACTGTTTATGATTTGATTGACCTAGATCATGCTTATGCTCCACCATACTCTTCGGCGAAAGATCCTGTTAACATAGCAGGTTATGTGGCAGAGAATGTTTTGAGTGGGAAGCAGAAGATAATAACTTGGGATGAGTTTTTGAACAGTGATAAATCTAGTATTTTTGTGCTTGATGTTAGAACCAAAGATGAGTATGATCTTGGACACATTGAAGGTTCTGTTAATATACCTGTTGATGAACTGAGAAATAACCTTGATAAGTTGCCAAGAGATAAAAAGATAATTGTGTATTGTGGAGTTGGCTTAAGAGCTTATGTTGCTTGTAGGATACTTTATCAGAATGGATTTGAGGAGGTTTATAACCTTACGGGTGGATACAAGACTTATGAAGTAGTAACCCAGAAGCAAGGTAATGAGGATATATATACTGGATATAGAGTTGACCTATCTGACCTTGTGACTCAAGAACCACTTAAGGAGACAAAGGAAGGAGTAGTTGTTGAAGTTGATGCTTGTGGATTACAGTGTCCAGGTCCTATACTCAAGTTGAAACAGAGTATGGATTCTCTCCAAAGAGGTGCAAAAGTCGTTGTAAAGGCAACTGACCCGGGTTTTGCTAATGATGTCAAGGCTTGGACCGATGTTACAGGTAATAAATTACTATCTCTAAAGCAAGATAAGGGAATAATTGAGGCTGTGATAGAAAAGTCTTCGCAAGAAACACTCTCTACTTCAAATGTTATCTCAACTAACAATTCTGCTACCATAATAGTATTTGATGATGACCTTGATAAACTGATAGCGTCATTTGTTATAGCAAACGGTGCCTTATCTGCGGGAAAGAAAGTTAGTATGTTTTTCACATTCTGGGGTCTGAATGCTCTTAAGAAAAACTCTAAGGTAAAAGTCAAGAAAGATCTCATATCAAAGATGTTTGGTATGATGCTACCAAAAGGGACTGAAAACCTAAAATTGTCAAAAATGAATATGTTTGGCATAGGACCTAAGATGATAAGATGGCTTATGAAGAAGAAGAATATCTCAACTCTTGAAGAACTGATACAGAATGCGATGAGGAGTGGCGTTGAAATTGTTGCCTGTCAGATGTCTATGGATGTTATGGGAATAAGAAGAGAAGAACTCATTGATGGTATAAAAATAGGAGGTGTTGCTACTTACATCGCAAACGCTTCAAACTCAAACATTAATCTGTTTATCTAGGCTGGCTGTGGGTTTTGAATACTTTTGATAACAGAAGTGTATTATTAAGACAATACCCTAATCCTTGTTTTGTTTTTAGAAATATCTGGACAATATCTTGAGCCTTTAAGGTTATTACGATTTTAATTACTTACGGAGTATCAGAATATATTCGTATCGCATCGTTGTGTCAGTATTTCCTTTTATGTTGGAGGGAGAATTTTGAATTGGTATTCTCTTGTTATGGATTTTTCTAACTATTGTTTTAATATGTTCTAGTCCTTCATTAATAAAGAATTCAGCAGAGATTATATCCGTTGGAAGATCTACTTTTCTAACTCTTCTGTTTCCGACAACAAAGCATACATAACCACCTCTCTTTACCGATTTTGCTATTACCTTTATAGCGTTGTAAAGATCTTCGTAGAACGAAAATATTTCTACAGCTCTCCTTTCATCAACTTTTAGAATTTCCTTGAGGGTAGTATATAAAGTCTCTGAAGGTAAGTTAGTATGAATTTTACTAATCTTGCCTCCTAGTGATTTTTTGTCAATATTTTCGTTTATTCCTATCCATTGTAGAGATAGTCTTGAAAACTGACCATAGGCAACAGTAGTTCTAGAGTCACCATAAGGAGGAGAGGTTATAATTAAGTCAGCAGGGTAGTCAAAGTCCAATCCATCTAATATGTTCCTAACTTGAATTGAGATTATTTTGCCTGAAACTTCATTGGTTCTGTAAAAATCTGTTAGTAGTTTTATGTTTCTTTGGGAGATCTCGTTAAATGTTTTTATAACATTAACATCTTCTACTATCTTTGAACTGTCTTTCAAAAGCTTATATTCATTATGGTCTGTTAGTGATACCTTTCTTACCGTTTCTGAAAATGCTACTAAGAAAAAGTCTCTTACTCTATCCTGTATCTGCAGGATTGTTTTCTTTATTTTTGATAGAGATTTAGCCACACTCTCATTAAACCAGTAATCAATATTTGTGAAGGAGGGTTTTTCAGCTGCTTGATTATCAAAATTTTGAACTATGAAGTTGAGAGTCTCTAGAAGTTCTCTTGTTGGTATAGGTGTTGTCCTAACTTTTGATATTAAAACACCTAGAGGGTTTATGTCGTATCCTATGAAATTTCTCCTGCTTATTATACTCTCAACAGCACTGACTCCCGAGCCTAGGAACGGATCAAAAACAATGCTATTATCATTTGAAAAATTCTTTATTAACTCTCTAACGACTCTGTAATGGAACATTGCTGGATATGGGTGAATGCCGTAAATACCTTCACTAGCTTTAATTCCCTTAAAGTCAAAATAAGGCTCTCTTTGTCTCTTGTGAGAGGTATCTGATGCTAGGAAGTCAGTATTAAATAGACCTTTGTCAAACAGTTCTTTCTGTATCATATTCTACCTCTTTGCTCTTCCTATCTTTTGTTTTATGTCTTTGGGTAAATTTGATAGTCCTCTTATCCAAGGCTTGTTTATATTGCGTGCTACACTATCCTTTGTGAAAGCTATTAAACCCATATAACGTATTTCTTCGGCTTTTCCTTGACTTATATCATCGTCAATAGTTATCAGGTACACTGTCTAGTTAGGTCCTACTTGAGGGACTTCTTGTTTCCATCTTTCTCTCAATGTCCTTTTACAGGTTAGAAATACAGACCTGTCTGGATAATTTATGGCTTGCTGAGATGATGGTATTACTATATCTATTCTCTTTAGCCTATTTCTATATTCTCCTTTCGGTATCTCACAAGTAATCTCTATCATTCTAAGAAGTATTAGAATGATCTTTTCAAAGCTCTTTCCTCCTCTTGCTTTTCTCATATTGCCAAGATGTTTTTCAAGATTTTGGATTGCTTTTGCGAATTCAAGAAACTCGTTTTTAAGTTTTTCTACGTAGTTTTCACAGTTGAGGATCTTTATTTTCTCTATGTCGTCTAGTCTTCTTTGTCTTATCCATTTTTGTACAAAAGTTTCCAAACATTTGTTTTCATATTCATTATATATACCATTTGCTATTCTTTCTAAAGTTTCTACTGAATCGGAAAAGTTTTCTTCTACATCTTGGGGAGTAAAATTGTGTCTCTTGAGAGATTCTGAAATTATTTCATCTACTGAAGGGATTACTTTTGTAGATATTGAGATCATTTCCTTAAGAGACATAGCTTCTTCTGATATATTATACTTTTACAGAGAGAAGATTTCAAAAATTTTTGATTGAATTTATAAAACTTGCTTGAACAATCTTGAAGAACCTTGAATTGAATATCTTAAAGGTTTATGTAATCCTAGATGAATTCGGTAGTTATAGTTTTTTAAAATATGGAATAGAGGTTCTAATATGCACTACAACTTTGAAGAGATTGAGAAGAAATGGCAGGAGATATGGGAGAGAAAAGGAGTTTTTAGGTCTGAAGTTGATAGTAGTAAAAAGAAATATTATGTTCTTGTGATGTTTCCATACCCTTCGGGTAGAATACACATGGGGCATGTGAGAAACTATACGATAGGTGATGTTGTTGCTAGGTATAAGAAGATGAAAGGATTTAATGTTTTACATCCTATGGGATGGGATGCGTTTGGACTACCAGCGGAGAACGCGGCTATTAGTAAAGGTGTCCATCCAGCGGTTTGGACATATGATAATATTGCAACTATGAAGTCTCAACTCAAGAGACTTGGTTTTGCTTATGACTGGAGTAGGGAAATTACAACCTGTGATCCAGAGTATTACAAGTGGAACCAATGGTTATTCCTAAAGATGTATGAAAGAGGTTTAGTTTATAGAAAGTCTTCTGCAGTGAACTGGTGTCCTGATTGTAATACCGTTTTGGCAAATGAGCAGGTTATAGATGGTAAGTGTTGGAGGTGTGGGACAGAGGTTGAGATAAGAAATATTGAACAATGGTTCATAAAGATAACAGAATATGCGGATAGATTACTAGAGGATCACTCAAAACTCGGTAAATGGCCCGAGAAGGTTATATTGATGCAGAAAAACTGGATAGGTAAGAGCTTCGGTGTTGTTGTGAATTTCAAACTTGATGATGGTAGAGACTTTCCAATATTCACAACTAGACCTGATACTATTTTCGGTGTTACTTTTATGGCAATATCACCAGAACATCCTCTAGTTGATGAGTTTATGAAGGAAAATCCTAGTATTGAAAGTGAAGTCAAAAGAATGAGAAAGGAGGATTACAAGTTGAGAACTTCAGAGGAGTATGAGAAGGAAGGGGTATTCACTGGGAGGTATGTAGAAAACCCGCTTACTGGTGAAAAAGTTCCGTTGTGGGTTGCTAACTTTGTGCTTATGGAATACGGAACTGGTGCGATAATGTGTGTGCCTGCTCACGATGAGAGAGACTTCAAGTTTGCTAAGAAATATGGACTACCCATAAAAGTTGTTATACAACCTTCTGATAAAAGTCTTGATCCAAGCAAAATGACTTCTGCATATACCGAAGAAGGTATAATGGTTAATTCTTCTTCCTTCTCGGGAATGAAAAGTAGCGAGGCAATTATGAAGATAATTGAATACATTGAAGAGAAAGAGCTAGGTCAGAGGAGGTATAACTACAAGATAAAAGATTGGCTTATATCAAGACAGAGATATTGGGGAACACCTATACCGTTTGTGAAGTGTGAGAAGTGTGGTTATGTTCCAGTTCCTTACGAGGATCTACCTGTTGTTTTACCTAAAGGTGTTGAATTTACGGGTAGAGGTAATCCGCTTGAGACTAATGAAGAATTTCTCAAGGTAAAGTGTCCCAGTTGTGGTTCAATGGCGAGAAGAGAGACTGACACGATGGATACTTTCTTTGACTCAAGTTGGTATTACGCAAGATATACATCTCCAAAGAATGATAAAGAACCGTTTTCAAAAGAAGAGAGTAGGTATTGGCTTGATGTTGATCAATACATAGGAGGAGTAGAACATGCAATACTACACTTACTCTACGCACGATTCTTCCACAAGTTTATGAAAGATATAGGACTGGTTGATAGCGATGAACCGTTTGTAAATCTATTGACGCAGGGTATGGTGAATAAACGATGGGTCGGTATTAATATGCTACTCAATGCTTTAGGTCTTGATGAGAACGATACAATTAGAACTCTTACCAAAAAGCTTTCAGAACGGTATCAGAATTTGAAGGTTAATGTTGTTGAGGATGATAGAAAGATTAAGGATGTTCTGGAAGAATATCACTTGACACTGGCTAGTAACATATCTCTTTTGTTTGGGGTTATTGGGAATAGTGATGGTGCTTGGAATGATGTTATTTCAAAGTTGGAGGAAGAGATAGGTGAATCTGCAAAGATGTCAAAGTCAAAGCATAACACTGTTGATCCTGATGATATGGTCAGAAAGTATGGTGCTGACGCTGTTAGACTTTTTATTCTTTTTGCGTCTCCTCCAGAGAAGGATTTGGACTGGAGCGATGAAGGTATTGAAGGAGCGTATAGGTTCTTGAATAGAGTTTGGAGACTTGTAGTAGGGAAGTTGGATACAATCAAGGAGTCAAAGAGTTTTGATTACAGTTCAGTCCAGAACCTTTCCAAAAAAGCGAAAGACTTACTTACCAAGATAAATATCACTGTCAAGAAGGTAGGGGATGATATTGAGAGAGACTTTAGTTTTAATACTGCTATAGCATCACTTATGGAACTCACAAATGAACTCTATTCATTTGAACCTAAAGATGAAGTTGAAAGGAGTGTGTTTAGGGAAGGAATTGAGAAACTTATTGCTCTTATGTATGTATTCACACCACACATAGCAGAAGAATTGTGGAGTTTGATAGGTAATGAATTAATGCTGTGTGAAAGTTTATGGCCTTCTTATGACCAAAGGTTCCTTTCCTATGATACAGTTGAAGTTGTGTTCCAAATAAATGGAAAGGTAAAAGCAAAAGTTCAAGTTTCAATAGATATAACTGACGAGGAAATCAAACAGATGGCGTTGAGTAATGAGGTAATCAGGAGATCATTGAATAACTCACAACCAAAAAAGATTATTGTTGTTCCTAAAAAACTTGTAAATATTGTTGTCTAAACTTTGTAGCATCTTCTAAATAATAGATTGAGTGAGACGTTATGTTTCAATAGATAGAATTTAGCAATATGAGTGTTAGGAAGTGGTAATATAGATAGTTTTTGATACAGTAGGTCTGTAGGTGGCGAGTTTGAGTTGTTGATATTTCTTATACGATAATATAACTGCTATGAGGTTGATTGTTTGGTTTTTGGTAATTATTGTATTTCTCTTTTTAGGTAATATCTGTATAGCACAGGTTGTTTCGCTTATAACATATGGTATGGAGGATGGAGATGTTTTTGTTTATTGGAAGTCCTTGAATACTAATGTGTCGTTTTCCATCTATAGAAGCCCTATTTACATATCAAACTCTGTTATGTTTTCTAATAATATTTCCCTAATTACTAAAGTTGGAACATACAGGTATGATGAACTTGATAGAAGAGGGGAGTTTCTATATGTTAAAGATCCAACTCCTAACATAGGAGCTAATTATTATATTGTTTTTGTGAATAAGGGTGGTAAGGATATTTTAGAGTTTGTTTCCGAGCAGAATGTTTCTATCAGTTTTGTTATTTATACACCATTACCTAAAGTTGAATTGGATTACATAAACGATTCTAGGAATGTGGTTATAAAATGGAGCAGGATTAATGGTTGTGATGGTTATTTCGTGTATAAAGTTGATGAGAATTTTCAGGGTAATCTAGAAAATTTGAAACCAATATCAGTTTTATCTCCTGATGAGACGATATTGTTTGACATTCTTCCGTCTGATACTAATTTTTCTTACATAGTTATACCATTTTTTAAGAGTGTTACGAATTACTACTTTTCAAGGAAGTATAACAGTGTTGTTGTAAGTAGATCTAGGTATGATGATATGTCCTCTCCAAAAATTTCTACCAATCTAATTGTTCAAAGATCATCAATGGATAAAGCCTTGTCAGTTGATGCTAACATGAACGTTACCACAAATACTGTATTCATAACTAATTATGTAACTAATTTTTTTACCAATGAAGTAAAGACATTTACAACTAATCTCGTTCTTATAACTAACGGAAGTGGCCGAATACCTGTTTCAGGAAAGTTTGATTCGTCTAGTGTCAAATCTACTTTGGGGTATAGCAGTGATAGTGATTTTGAAGGAAATCTAAAGTATATAGTTAAGAACTACTTTAATGTCAGAAACTATAGTGAAAGTAGTTTGAGATTGAGAGGGTTGCTTGAGAATTTTGATGAGGATTCTTATCTTAAAGGACTTGTTATGGTTTATCTGGCAAGGAGCGAGTATGCGCTTGGCAGGAAGAAGGAAGCAATAGACCTACTGTTCAAAGCCAGAAGGTTAATTCCAGAGGAAGCGGATTTTTGGTTGAGTAGATTTCTTGTGAATAAGTAATCCGAAATTAATTTTCTAAGTTATTAAGAGTGTTTGCTGAAATTTAGTTGTCTTTTAAGTTAGTGTTTTCTTTGTCTAATTTCTTTTTCTTACACTAACATAATTTTCGGTTAGAGGAACTTCTATTCTGGCTAGGACATAGTTATTGTTAGGTCCGGATATTCTGAAAAGTGAAGGGTCAATACCGACTCCCTTAAGGAGCATTACAATAAGGGCAATTCCTAATCCTGCTCCCTCAAGTTCATCACCTTGTTCTAAGTAAAACTGTGATATATCTTCGTAACCCATCGCTTTCTTAAGTTTCTCTCTTATCCTTTTGTTTTCGAATTCACTCATGCTTACATTATTCACAACTTCAATCCTAACACCATCTTTGGAATGGTAAAATGCTACACTTATGTATAGATCCTTGTTTGCTAGTTTTGGAATATATTTAGGTAGGTTTATCTCGGAAAGTTCTTCTTTGAACTTCATCATACCTACCAAGAAGCTCTTTTCATCATTTACATCAACATTATGTTCTTCAAACACTATTCTCTTTATGTTAGCTTTGCTAGCGTTGAGGATTAGTTCTTTAACACAAGTATATACAATGTCAGATAAGTCTCCCCTTTCGTAATTCTCAAAAATCTTAGTGATAGCTAGATTTACCCTTCTTTCAATTTCTGGTGATATACCGTAGAACTTTAAGTAGAAATATTTACCTTCTTTTATGAACTTGTTAATTAATTCAACAAAGTCATTATCGTTCTTGATATTTATGTCAACTTTATCATACATAGTATTATCTCCTTCACTGAAGAATTTAAGATACCCTATACCTATCAAGTTTTCCATTCAACCTCCGCTTTAGACCTTTATGCTAACTAAATTACTGTAAAACAACTTTTCAAACTATGGTAAAGATTATCGGAATTATCATACCTTATTTTGATTATAAAGATTGACTAATAGATCTTCAATAGATTTATCAAAATTTTTGCCTCTTCTTGAGAACATGGTTTTAGTCATACTTAAGAACCTGTCCAAAGGAAATTTTTTGTAAGGTTCTTTACCACCCCATGCGAAGTTTGGAACAAACTTTCTTACGAGTTCCCCTTCAAAAAACACATTTGCTCCGACGCCTATCACAGTTCCAGTATTTATCAATACACCTATACCTATCTTTGAAAAGTCACCTATAAAACATCCAACCTTGAGGATTCCGGTATTTATAACTTTTCTAGGTTGAATAAAAACTTTTACCTCATCATAAGTATTTTTCAAGTCACTATTTGTTGCCATAGCACCTATATTAACCCACTGTCCTATGTATGAGTGTCCTATGAAACCTTCATGGTTTTTGTTCGTGTATGAGTCAATTATACTCTCTTCAACCTCACCAGATACCTTACAGACATTCCTAATATTACATCCTTCTCTTATTCTTGCTTGACTTATTACAGTTCTTTTGCCTATGTATGTAGGTCCTGTGATTACTGTGAGTGGATGTATAGTTGCTTCAGAGTCAATATACACAGGTCCTTGAGTTGTATCTATGAAAACTCCTTTTGAAACTACTGCTTTTGGAGATATAAATAAGAGTTCCTTGTTACCTTGTACGTCAAAGCTAGACTGATTACCTCCTATCAGTTCGTTCCTATTTGATAGAAGCTCAAAGTCCTTAACCATAAGAGATGAGTTTAAATAAACCGTATCCCACGGGTAAAAGATGAAGTTTTTTAGATTTTGTATCTTTATTTCTTCAATAGGTGTATTTATAGAATCTTTTATCTTCTGAATATCGTTTTGATACAGTCCATCGTAAAGTAGTTCTGGCTTTTGGATTTCACTGGATCTTGTGTGTAGGTATATTATTGTTCCTTCATAAGTTCCTACGGTGTTCATGCTTGCTCTGAAATCTTCGGATGGATATACATAACAGGAGTTTATGAATATTATTTCGTTCTTTTTAGTTAAATCTTGCATAGACAAAACTTTAGTCTCTGGAAAGTAGAATAACATCTCTTTTCTTGATATCACCTTCACTTCAAAGTTGTATAGGTAGGATAGTCTTTCATATACTGTTAATATACCTGTCTTTAGGTCCTGTAGTGGTCGTGTAGGTGAGAATGGGAAGAGTCGTTCAACTGAATATTTGTCTTCAAATAACACTATCATTATTTAACCCTTTTTGGCTTTTATTTTTAGATAAATCCTTTTACCAAGCACAACTTGTGGTAGCCTGTCGCCAAATGTTCCTGCTTCTTTGAATAGCGTTTCAAAATATGAGATTGCACTGTCATACCTTTCTTGAGAGTATTCTATGAAACCTATCTCGTATATAGCCCAAAGGTAAGTTTTCCTATCTTTATCACCAGGTGATTGTAGTTGTGAATACTTTTCTATTACTTTTTGGTATAAGAACTTTGCTTCGTTTATGAGCCCTTCAGAGTAGTATTTTACCGCTAGTCTGTAGGTTTCTTGAATATCTGCTTTTTCAATCTCCTCTGGAGTTTCTCTTATAGCAAGCCCACAACTGCTCACTAGGAGTGTTAACCAGATAACATTGATTATAAGTTTTTTCATACTTCTAATTTAATTCTAATTTAGTAGCATCGTTTTTCTCAATTAGATGCGACTGAAGTCAATAAATTCCAAAATTTAAGAGTTATTTGGGTATAGTTAATGCTTTTAGTGTCTATCAAGTGTTGCTCTAGCAGATAACTACAAGTCTGTTTTTATATGTTCTCCAGATGCCCGTTAAGGTATTTCATAATTTTCTTGTCCTCTCGTATATGTTGCATATCATCTCTCCTCACATCATATCACCTCCTTTTGGTGTTGTTTTGAAAAGAAAGAAAACAGAGTAGCAAGAGGTGTGATATACTAAAAATATCCATCTCCATAACCTTAAACTATTTTATGAAACATCTCACAAAAAATTTTAGACTTTATTGTTATAATCTTTGATAACTTGAGAAGAAGTTTTAAGAGGACTTAAAATAAAAAGAAATATAGATTTTAAGGAGGTAGTTCTATGTCAGATGTTATTATTGATATTGTTGGACGAGAGATCCTTGATTCTAGGGGTAATCCTACCGTTGAAGTGGATGTGATATTGGAGGATGGAACCATAGGTAGAGCAGCAGTTCCTTCTGGTGCGTCTACTGGTGAAAACGAGGCGGTTGAGCTAAGAGACGGAGATAAAAATAGGTATCTAGGTAAAGGTGTCTTGAATGCAGTTAAGAATGTTAATGAAGTTCTAAAGAAAGAAATTGTAGGTATGAGTGTTTTTGATCAAGTTGGTATTGACAGAAAGATGATAGAAATTGATGGGACTAAAAACAAATCAAAGATAGGTGCTAATGCTATACTTGGTGTTTCATTAGCGGTTGCTAGAGCTGCTTCTAACTTGCTCGGAATACCTTTGTATAGGTATATTGGCGGAACTAATGCAAAAGTTTTACCAACACCTATGTGTAATGTTCTAAATGGTGGAAAGCACGCTGATAGTAATGTTGATTTTCAAGAGTTTATGATAGTTCCTGCTAATGCAAATTCTTTCAAAGATGCTATAAGGATGGCTGCCGAGACATTCCACTCTCTCAAGAAGGTTCTGTCTTCTAAAGGACTATTTACAGGAGTTGGCGATGAGGGAGGATTTGCACCTAATCTGTCATCAAACAGACAGGCTATTGAAGTTATCATTGAGGCGATTGAAAAGGCGGGATACAAACCTGGGAAGGATATATACCTAGCACTTGACCTTGCGTCAAGCGAACTTTTTGATACTAATAGAAAAGTTTATGTGCTCAAAGGTGAAGGTAAAGAACTTTCAACTGAAAAGATGGTTGAGTTGCTTGAAGATTGGGTTAAGAGCTATCCTATTGTATCAATAGAGGATGGTATGTCAGAGCATGACTGGGATGGTTGGAAGATGCTTACAGATAGGTTGGGTAAGAAAGTTCAACTCGTGGGTGATGACTTGTTTGTAACGAACGCAAGCATACTAAGAGAAGGTATAATCAAAGGGATCGCAAACTCTATCTTGATAAAAGTCAATCAGATTGGAACATTGACAGAGACTCTTGATGCTATTGAACTAGCAAGACAGGCAGGTTATACTTATGTAATTTCTCATAGATCTGGAGAGACCGAGGATACAACGATAGCAGACCTTTCAGTTGCTACAAACTCTGGTCAAATAAAAACAGGATCTTTGTCCAGAACTGATAGACTAGCAAAATATAATCAACTTATAAGGATTGAAGAGGAACTTGGTAGAAGTGCAATATACAAAGGAATAAGATCCTACCAAGGCCATATATTTGAGTAGTATCGGAGGTAGATTATGCCAAAGTCAAACAAGCCAAACACTTCTGCGCAGAAAAGGTTTAAAATCACGGGATCTGGTAAAATACTTAGAAGACAACAAGGTATGAGACACTTACTATCTGACAAATCAAGAAGAAGAAAAAGAAGACTTAGTCAGGAGTTAGAACTCACTTACGCCCAAGCAAAGAAAGTGAAGAGAATGATTTTCTAGATGAACTTAATCTTCCCTTCTGAAAAGAGGAAGATAATGTTAGGGGAGGTGGTGAAGCTAGACTCCCCAACTCTTATTGTAAATCCTCGCTTGAACCAAGAGTTTATAAATTTATCACCTTTAAAAATTATCGGGTACAAATCATTCAAATTCTTCAAGGGTGATACTAGAGATCATGAGGTGTTCATCATAGACCCTGAATTTATATATCCTCTATCACCCCTGTATAGAGAAAAGTATAGAGAACTCTACGAATTTGTTAGAGGATCAGAATTCAAGAAGGTTTCTGTCGTTTCAGGCTGCATGAACAGAAAAAACTTGAGGAAATTTCTTAAGAGTCTAAAGTCCTATTCTAGTTTAAAGGTTGAAGTAAGAGAAAATTACGAATACAAGATATCTGTGTTTTTTACTAGCAAAAAATTGGAATTCATTACTAGAGATTTAGGTAATCTACAAACGAGAAGGACTTTAATCATATCAAAAGATATTACTCAATCTCTTTTGATCAAGAACTCTCTAAAGGATATTAGTTGTTTAGTGCTTAAGGATATTGATTTTTATACTAGAAGAGTAGTCTTGAGCAAGTTCAAGGTTGAAGGAGGTTTTCTAGTTGTTCCATATAAATTTCGCTTCCTAGTCAGGAATGTGAATTTTAACAATGTAGTTTATATAAGGATACCTAAAATACTTTCAGAATTCATACACGATACACTAAACATCCCTTCTGATAATTATACGATAATAGTATCACATAAGGATGAAGGAATATTGGCGAGAAGGTTAGATAAGTATCCTAGATTAAGAGAAGAGTATCTTGAATGGTTAAACTTTCTTGGATTTAAGGGAGATAAAAGAGAGTATCTGTCTTGCTATCTCATGTCTAAAAGACTAAAGTATTTAAAACACAACAAAAACAACACAGAAGTGCTAGATAGAAACGAAAGAATAATCTGTAGTTCGTTTCAAGGTAAATATGTAGAATTTGAAGAGGGAGTAAAGTCTCTTATGGGTGTGAATGATAGATTTCTTTGGGAGCACTTTGGTAGTTTAAGAGGTCTTGAGAAAGATAAGGTAGTTTCTAGTGTTAATGAGCTCGTTAATAGAGGATTACTAGGTTTCAGGTACTTCTATAATGGTAAAGTTGTCAAGAAAATTTACTAAAAGGTTTTCATTCCTAGAGAATTTTTGAAATAATCTTAAAAATTCTTATATTTTTCTATTATCTGATGTATGTTTGTCATTGCAAGTAGTAATCATAGCATAGTTAGTCTACTTTCAAGAATATACTCTGATGTTATAGTATTGAACGGTAAAGGTTCTCCATATTACCTTATACCTAACAACGAAATAGTAATAACTGATACATCAGCATATATAAATTTTGTAAGGAACAATCTATTAAAAGAAGGTAATAGAAACATACTAGTTTTCATATCAGGAACTTACAACAGGTTCTACAAAGGGAACATTTCACTTTCATATAAAGAAGAATTTTTATTAGGCATTATTGACACTTTGATACACCATGGTAGTGATGTGAATTCGTTTATTCCTGTTGAGATAATGAATAATACTCAAAGAGACTCAGTTATACTAGAAGGTAACATAAAACTTATTCCTGAGGAACTAATGGACATCATAGTATCATTTCTAGATTACTTTGAAGTTGGTGATAAAGTTGACAGGGCACATATTATTATATCATCTTCAGAGATCATAGATAATATAGTTGAGGCAAACATAAGTCTTAATAGGTCTAGTGCTAAAGTTAGAGTTGACCTAATGGTAAATTCTGAGATGCTTATTATAAGAATAAATGATTATCTTGGTATGTCAGATATATATGAGATATCAAAGTCCATTGAGAGTGAGGGAAGGAATAACATTATTGGATTTTTGGCTAGGAATGATTTCATTCAGAGTATTCCTGTAAGAGGTAGAGGCTATACTCTAATGATGCAGACTTCTGATATGGTTATAACCAGAGTGATGAAGCCTGAAAGTATCGGTAAGTATAAACAACAGTTTCCTTTCACTGAAACATCAATAGTATACTTTTTCAAGGATTGTAAGAGGAAGCAGAGGATAGGTGTAGTAATAGAGTATGTTTGATGGATCGGAGGGGGAGGGATTCGAACCCCCGGTACCCTATAGAGGGTACTACAGTTTTCAAGACTGTCGCCTTCGTCCGCTCGGCCACCCCTCCCAATAAACTAACCAACCAGATTTGATTTCTTGATAGCCTCTCTCACAAAAACATAACTGCCGTTGTAGCCAGGTACTGCTCCTTTAACGAGGATAAGGTTTTTCTCTTTATCAATATGAATAACTTCCAGATTTTGGACTGTTACCTTTTCACCACCCATCCTACCGGGCATTTTCTTACCTTTCCATACTTTAGCGGGGAATGTATGCTGTCCTATTGAACCAGGTCTTCTGTGGAACACCGATTGTCCGTGTGAGTCAGGAGCTCCGGAAAAGCCCCATCTCTTCATAACACCTTGAAAGCCTCTACCTTTTGAGTATCCACTTACATCAACATACTTGATGCCTTCAAGATAAGAAACATCTAGAGTATCTCCAGCCTTAAACTTTGTAGGGTCATCAACTCTAAACTCTTTTATTATAGCAGGTTTATGTATTATCTTATACTTTGTCTTATCACTCTTATCTTTTACCCTAGACTTGACAGCTCCAAAACCGAGTTTGATTGCACTGTATCCGTCTTTTTCAGGTGTCTTGACTTGTAATATGGTGCAAGGACCTACTTCTATAACTGTAGTTGGAACAACGTTTTCACCAACGAATATTTGCGTCATTCCTATCTTCTTGCCTATAAGCCCCTTTCCGGTAAAAGACTTTCCCATAACTTCCTCCAAATAAAATCTAGGTATTCTTGATCTATAACTAATCTTGTTTTATCTCCACATCAACTGAAGGTAGTATTTCCAATCTTAAGAGAGCATCTATAACTTCTTGAGATGGCTCAAGTATGTCTATTAGCCTTCTGTGAAGTCTATATTCAAAATGCTCTCTTGAGTCTTTATCTATGTGAGGAGATCTTAAGACAGTGTATCTCCTTATTTTTGTTGGTAATGGTATGGGGCCTACAGTTTTAGCCCCTACATTCTTGACTACATTACATATGTCTTTGGCAGTTTTGTCAATTACTTCAGCGTCGTATGACTTTAGTTTTACTCTTATTTTTGAAACCATAGAACCACCGAAACTACTCAATAATGTCTGTTACAACACCTGCACCGACTGTTTTACCACCTTCTCTTATAGCAAATCTAAGTCCCTTTTCCATAGCAACAGGGTATATTAATTCAACCTCAACATTCACATTATCTCCTGGCATTACCATTTCTCCTGGTATCTTCGTAACAGTTCCAGTGACATCTGCGGTTCTAAAGAAGAACTGAGGTCTATAACCAGCAAAGAATGGAGTATGTCTTCCACCTTCTTCTTTCTTCAGAACATATATCTCTGCCTTGAATTTCTTATGAGGTGTAACTGACCCAGGCTTACAGATAACCTGTCCTCTCCAAACTTCATCCTTTCCAATACCTCTTAGAAGCAATCCAGCGTTGTCTCCGGCTA
Organism: Spirochaetota bacterium; assembly: GCA_025061835.1. Lineage (NCBI taxonomy): Bacteria > Pseudomonadati > Spirochaetota > Spirochaetota bacterium. The sequence goes on along the minus strand of JANXAC010000002.1, from coordinate 59,119 downwards.
TAGCGGAGTCAAGTTCCTTTCTAAACATCTCTATTGATGTAACGACAGTTTTCTTGACCTCATAAGAAAGTCCTACTATCTCAACTTCTTCACCTGGAGTGATCTTACCTCTCTCAACTCTACCGGTAACTACAGTTCCTCTACCTGAGATGGAGAATACATCTTCAACAGGCATAAGGAATGGTTTATCAATCTCTCTAACGGGTTCGGGGATAAACTTGTCAAGAGCATCAAGGAGCTCTAATATACTCTTACCGTCTGTGTTTGGGTCAGGGTTTGTCATGGCTTTGTAAGCAGAACCTCTTATGATAGGAACTTTGTCACCAGGGTAGCCGTACTTCTTCAGGAGATCTCTTACATCTTCTTCAACTATATCAATGATTTCAGGGTCATCGACCATATCAATCTTGTTTAGGAATACTACAATGTAAGGAACACCTACCTGTCTGGCGAGCAAGACATGTTCTCTTGTTTGAGGCATAACACCATCATTAGCAGCGACAACAAGTATTGCTCCATCCATCTGTGCTGCACCCGTAACCATATTCTTAACATAGTCTGCGTGTCCTGGACAGTCTATGTGTGCGTAGTGTCTTGTATCACTTTCGTATTCTATGTGCTGAATCTGAATAGTTATACCTCTAGCTTTTTCTTCAGGAGCATTGTCAATATCTTCATAATTCTTTTCTTTAGCGTAGCCCTTTTTTGATAGAACTTTAGTAATAGCAGAAGTCAAAGTTGTTTTACCGTGGTCAACGTGACCTATAGTCCCTACATTGATGTGGGGCTTCTTTCTCTCGAACTTACCTTCAGCCATAAAAACCTCCTACAACTAAACTTATTTTACACTAATTATAACCAATTTGAGTTTTTCAATACAAATTTAGATAACTTCTATAGCGAGATATGAAACTTTACTGATTACTTATGTAAATTGCCAGGAATTCTATGAAGTTTTTGACTCAGGAGTTTCAAATCTTTACCTTATCTACTTTTTCAGAGTAGTGTTTAATATTATTTAATTTGTTTTTTTGCTGATGTTTTGTTTTTAATTCTTTTGTGAAGGTTTATAATTTTGGTCAGTATTTTCCGAAAATACATAGTAGCGTGTATATATCTGATAATGCTAGGGTGATAGGCAATGTTGAGATAGGTCAAGATAGTAGTGTATGGTTTGGAGCAGTAGTAAGGGGTGATGTTTGTTTTGTTAAGGTAGGTAGATGTTCTAATATTCAAGATAATGCTGTAATACATGTTAACCATAGTATTCCAACCATAATAGGTGACTATGTTACTGTAGGTCACAATGCGATAGTTCATGGTGCTACTATATCAGATTATGTTATAGTTGGTATGGGATCAATACTGTTGGATAATGTGAAGGTTGGTAGAAATGTAATAATAGGTGCAGGGACATTAATTACTCCTAGAACAGAGATACCTGATGGTGTTTTGGTTCTGGGCTCACCTGCTAAGGTCGTCAGAGAACTCTCTCAAGAAGAAATAGAGAAGATAAAGACAAATGCTATGGAGTATGTTGAACTAGCTAGATTGATGAAAACCTAAGTTTGAAATGAAGTGGAGGTTTTATGCCTTACGATAAGGAAACGGTTGATAGAGCTAAAAAACTAGGTGTCTTTGACAGAAAATTTGATGCAGAAGCGTTGAAGACTGATGAAGTGGAAAGAAAAAAACTGGCTGAAAAACTGAAAAAATACACTTCTACAAAAGTATCCGAAATGTCCGCTCAAGGAGAGTTAGAACTCGTTGAGCTACCAATAAGGAGGGAAGAGGTTATAGATGTAGAACTTTCACTGTGGGACAGAATATTAATGTTTCTACTTTCTGTCTTTAATATCATGCCATCCAGTGATTACAAGAAGAGCAAGGCACTAAAGAAAATAGAGCAGAAGCTGAGGCGAAGTAAGCCGTGTATGATAGATCCATCGAAAGGTGGATTATCCGGAGAGTTTGGTAGAATCATACTATCACTATATGAGTATGCAAAGACCTTACGATCCATTTTTGACATATTTCTGGAGAATGAGAATTTCTGGAAAGGCATAGGTGTTCAAAAGTCATCCTGTGAATATCTTTTTGAAAGTATTACAGACCTTCCTAATGTTGTTGAGAGATATAAAGAACTAACCACAAGTTTTGTTAGTAATATTGTTGATAAAGCAAAAAGTATGAAAAGTGCCATTAGAGCAATTGAAGATGAAATAAGTGCTATACTATCTTCTATACCAGAAGATCTGGTAAAGCGTGCAGATGGTATTTTCAATAACATAATTAAACTTAGGGAGTTTGCATACTTTGATTTTGAAACAATTGTAAGGAGGTTTACACAGTTTTCAGAACTCAAAAGAGGTAAAGTCAGTTTTAAGTCTATCTCTCCTCAAGGACTTGTAAATCACATTAAGGATCTTGAGAGTATCTTATTATCGTTGGTTGTGGATGATGTGTACACGACTCAGTATATCAATATAATGTTAGACTACATAAACAACTTCTCGGGAGATAATCAGAAAGCGTCAGAAATCAAAAATAAATTATCTCCTAACTTCTTCCAGACCTTGAATGATAATATCAGCAAAATTAATATAGCTGACCTGGTTGCCTACATCTCAAAGGACCCAAATCACAAACCATTTGTAATCAAGACTAACTATTCATTATTCAAAGAATTCTCAAAAGTAATAAATGAAAAATACAAAAGACTAATAATATCAAAGATGGATGAGAAGAATAACAGACTTATAGATAAATATATGACTGTCATTTTTGGCAAGCCTATTGAAATACAAGAATACGGTATATACTCAACAAATGTTAGTAGCCTTTTCTCAAAGTATGGTCTCCCACCATTTCTATACACTAAACTTCTCGGAATATCGGTCATTTTCATCAAAACTATTTGGGAGCCTGATATAAAAGATAAGGTGAATAATTTGATAGTTGCTGGTTCGTTCTCGGATAAACAACTTCAAAAAACGTTCTCTGAATTATACTCAAAAGTGGAGCCTGTTAGGGCTAAAATGGAAGATTTTGTTAAGGCAGTTGAGCAAGGTGGAGAGTATCATATACTGTTATCTAAGTTCATATCCTCCCCATCACTCCTAGCTAACGAATCAAACAAAAAAGTTATAGAGAGAAAGATAATGATAATAAATGGTGTATGCTTTGAATTCCTTAGTGCTTTTAAAGATATCTTCAAAGGAATGTATAAAATACTCAAGTTCATTTCTGATGATATATATTCACCATTCCCTAAAACTGTCATTAACATACACAGGATAGGAGGACAAAATAACAAAGAATTTGTAGAAGGTGTTGAAAGAGCGGTTGAAAAACTTAACGCATTCTCTTCTCTTATAACCATATTTGTTGAGGAATAGTATGAGTTTTAATATAAATTCAATAAGAGATATATTCAAAGAGGATTATATAGGTATCACGGGGAGTGATAATATTCAAGACTTCCCAACACAAGGTGTATCAGGTTATAACAACAACGAATTCGTTGAAATAGGAAGTATTGATAAGAAAGACCAAAGTTTTAAACCTAAAACCATAATATTCTTTGACAGTGTTGTCAGACTGGACTTTGTATTGATGTTTAGGCCATCGGTAGTCGGGTTTATTACGATAGTTCCAGGCTTAATTAAGGTGGAGAGTAACAAACCAGTTGAATTATCCAAATCAGTTGAGTATGAAGTATTGAGATACCTCATCGCACCTAGAAGTGTCCTTAATGACAGAATTGTAAATGGAAGTGTCATAGAAATAGAGAAAAGTATTAAATACACGATATACCCGATTGAGCCTGAGATAAGCAAGGTAAGCGAGTTGTGGGACAAGTATGTTCTTGAGATTTTATTACAGAACATTGAAATAGAATTTATAACTAAAAAGATAGATGAATACTCTGACAACCAGACAATCTTTGTAAAAGATGGAAATCTTCAAGGACTCAATGTTGATAGCCCAAGTGTATTTGGGCATGTAAAAACATTTGATATACCAACTTTCTTACTGAATGATGATATAATCATCAGAAAATCAGAAACTTCAAAGATATATAAAAATAATAATCTCTACAGTTGTTACATCAATTATGGATACAATAGAAAAACTCTTCTAGGTAAAACTGGAACTTTTAACTTCTCAAGATTGGATATGTTAAGTAGTTCTACAGACGATAAGGAGGTTATTAGTAGGTTTAACTTTATTACGAGATACTTACTAAACATGACATCTGTGTTTTCTGATAGTCCAAGGTTTCCGCAGAACTTGCCAGTGATAGAAATGCTTGAGAAATTCTTGAGAAGTGTATCTGGAGAGATAAACATAATAAGGCACAGGATAGTTAAGAATTTGAATACTACTTATTAACAACATCTATTCTCAACGAGTTTGGATAACTCTTTTCAACTAGTTTTAGATACTCAATGAATGAAGATATTAGATCTCTATCTTCTTCCTTCAACATAACCTCAACAAAACCAACACCATTTGATAGTTTAAAATTACCATCTCTTCGCAGGTTGTTGAAGAAATGTATTATTACAAATTGTAATACTCCAGATATTCCTGCACATACTATATCCTCACCTTTCTTGCCGTATCCACTGTGCCCATTCATCTCTATTCTTACCCTGCCTTTATCATACGCTACCTTTACTTCTACCATACTTCTACTAGAGTTTAGAAAAGTGAATTGCTATTCTTTGGTATGCCAAGATGCTGGTATGCTAACTCAGTCGCAACTCTACCTTTAGGGGTTCTCTTTATAAATCCTTTTAGTATGAGAAAAGGTTCAAAAACATCTTCAATCGTGTCTTCTTCTTCTCCTATGCTTGCGGAAAGTGTCTTAAGTCCAACAGGACCTCCCTGATATTTCTCAACAATCACTGAAAGTATCTTCCTATCTACTTCGTCTAATCCTTCCTCATCAATCCCGAGTTTCAAAAGGTATTCTCTAACCTTGCCTAATTCAATCCTACTTACTCCCTCAACTACTGCAAAATCTCTTATTCTTCTTAATATCCTGTTTAGCACTCTTGGTGTTCCTCTTGAGCGTTTTGCTATTTCTTTTATAGCTTCATTTGATATATCAAGACCAAGTATCCTACAGGTCCTTTCGCATATTTCCCCCATATCTTCGTCCGAGTAGAAATCAACCTTTAGAAGTATTCCAAATCTTGATATTAAAGGAGATGTAAGAAGTCCAGTTCTCGTAGTAGCACCAATCAGTGTAAATTTTGGAATGTTAATCTTAATACTCTTTGCACCAGGTCCTTCACCTATCATTACTGAAACTGAGTAATCTTCCATAGCAGAGTATAAAACTTCTTCATAAGAAGGCTTAAGTCTATGTATCTCGTCAATAAATAGAACATCACCTCTCTGAAGGTTTGTCAGTATTGCAACAACATCACCAACCTTCTGGAAAGAGTTAGAGACAGTGTATACGAAATTTGTCCTAAGTTCGTTTGCGATTATTTTAGCGAGAGTAGTTTTACCAAGACCTGGAGGTCCTGAAATTAACACATGGTCAAGAATATCGTTTCTCTTGATAGAAGAATCTATAAACACCTTGAGATTGTTTTTTATACTCTCCTGCCCTATAAATTCATCAAGGTATCTAGGTCTTATTCCCTCTTCGTAGGTATCCTCACCAACTGCCCTTCTTGGAGATAAGATGTCTTCCATAGATGAATTATAAAGATTAATTAAATACCTAGGGAAATTAACTTGTACTAGTTGATAGCAGGAAGTCTAGTTATATCTATAGGATTTTGAAAAACTATTCCTTCTCCTTCTATATAGTTAGGTTTAGTTCCTTCTATAAGCACAAGAACATTTTTGGATCTTGTAATACTACCAAGAGAATATGCTATCTGGTAGATGGAATACAAAACACCTATACTTCCGTATTCATTTATCTCAATCTCTCTTGATAAGTTTATAATTAGAGTATCATCTACAACTCTATAATCAATAATTCTCACTCTCTTGTTGACGAAGGATACTTCATTATCGGAATTCTTGATCTGTTTTAGAGTTTTGAAAACTTCATACAAACTATCTCCATTCAAATCAACCTGCCTTGATGAAAAGACAAGATTATCTCCAGAAACTCTGTAGTAGTAAATCTTTACTCTCTTAACATCTACCTTACTATCTTCTTCATTGACACTATCCTTCTTTATTGAGACTGAGTTTGTAATCTTCTTCTTTTCAAAACTCTCTTGAGTTTTTTCAACAACATTACTCATTTCTAAAGACTTTGAATTGGTCTTTACATAATTTGTATTACTAACCATTGCGTTCAAGGTTGGGTTGTTAGTCCAAACTTGAGTTATATAATTCTGTTCAGATACTAGTGTTCGGTTGTTTTGGATAATATCATAAACTACATATACAACACCTCCGATGGCTACTAGGGATAAGATTAGTATGAGTATTTTTGATAAGTCTCTCTTCCTTTTACTTTTTGATCTAGACTTTGGTTTGGTTGTTACTTTGTCCTTCTGAGGAGGATATTTAGATTTCTTACTACTTGACATACTCTAATATTTACGGAATGACAACTAAAATCATTAGAATGACCTACATGAGTGAAACAGGATCTCTGTCAATTTCTATATAAACCCCCATCTTGTTTCTTAAGTTTTTATACACGATCTCTTGTGCTCTTGTTAGTATCTGTTCATCTTTACTTTTTACGATTATCTGGTGTCTATAATTCCCTGATATTTTGGTTATAGGTGCTGGGAGTAGTGAAGATACTACTATATCGTCTCTACCGTGTGCTATACCGTCTAGTAGAACCTTTGCTGACTTACCTACTTCAATACAATTTTTCTCAATCTCACTTCTGAAGACAAACCTGGTAATCCGCCAAAACGGTGGATATTTGTAAGTCTCTCTTCTCTGTATTTCGTGAGAATAGAAACTTTCGTAATCCTGTTCTACTGCCGTTCTGATACTGTAATGTTCTGTATCTGATGTCTGAATAATTGCTAAACCTTTCTCATCTCTTCTACCTGCTCTACCAATTGCCTGCATCACTAAAGAGAATGTTCGCTCAGCTGAGTAGAAATCAGGTATTCTCAAAGTAATCTCTGGAAATAGCACACAAACAAGATTAACTTGGGGTATATCAAGTCCTTTGGATATTATCTGCGTTCCGACAATCACATCTATATCACCATCTCTAAGAGACTTGTAAATCTTGTCATAGATACCTTTATCTCTGGTAGTGTCCAAATCAACTCTGATTATGTTCTTGTTGTAGAATAAATTTCTAATAATCTCTTCTGCTTTTTCTGTTCCACTTCCTACATCTACCATCTTGCCTGCTCTACATTTTTTACACACAGCCTCATATTTCTCTTTATGTCCGCAATGATGACATTCAAGAGAGTTTGTGTATTTGTGGTAGGTTAGTGTAATATCGCAATTTGGACACATTGGGATATAGCCACAGTTATTACACTTTATGAAATTACTAAAGCCTCTTCGGTTTATGAACACTATTACCTGCTGATTTTGTTTGATCTTATTAGATACGAGAGATATAACTTCAGGTGCTATAACATTGTTTGGCGATAATTTCTTTGAGTCAATTATCTCAACATCAACTTTTTGATATTTTGAAAACTTTTCCTTGAGTTCTAGTAACTTATATACACCATTCTTCGCAAGATAAAAGTCTTCTACTGGAGGTGTTGCTGAACCTAGTAGTAGGGGGATGTTGAAATACTTACACAACCATTTTGCAACTTCCTTTGTTGAGTATCTTGGTGTAGTTGATGATTTGTATGATGTTTCGTGAAACTCGTCTATTATCACTATTCCAAGGTCTTTAAAAGGTAGTAATATTGATGACCTAGGACCTATTACAAACTTCTTAAGTCCTTTTTTGACACTGATGTATATGTTAAATCTTTCGTTATCCGTGAGCCTACTATGATAGACCGCCAACATATCCTTTGGTATGAAACTAAACTTATCAACGAGTTGGGGGGTAAGAGATATTTCTGGAACAAGTAGGAGTGCTGACTTTCCAATGTTGAGAACATCTCTGACTAATTTCTTATATATTTCAGTCTTACCGCTACCAGCAATACCATATAAAACAAATACTTTATAACTTCCCAAACTATTCTTAACTTCTTCATAAACTTTCGTCTGACTGACTGTAAGTTCTGTATTTTCAACAATAGTTTGTTGAATAAATGTCCTCAATTTAGATAAATTTATTCTACTTGAATTAGGAATCATTGTGAAAAGTGCTTCAGAGAGTGTTGATGTATAGTAGTATGATATAAACTTCGCTAGTTCAAATTGAGTCTCGGTGAATACTTCCTCTTTGTCAATAACTCTGATAACTTTTCCTAACTTCTTATCTTTTGGATCTTCACTAGTATCAATAACAACACCTACTACTTCTCCCCCAGAGAATGGAACTACAACCCTTTGAAATCTATTCAGTTGTTTGGATTTGTCAATACTGAACCAGAATGTATCCTCAATAGGTAAATCAATAATGACTTTAGCAAACATAGGATATTAATTAGCTTTTACAAATCAAGGATATAATATCCGTAGCAGTTTATGATCTTTGTGCCTTTATACTCAAATACTCTACTTTCTCTGTTGTCGTATATATGAACATGTCCGTGTAGTAGATATTTCGGTCTGAACTTTTCAATCAATTCAAGGAATGCCTTGAACCCTGTATGAACCACATCGTTTCTATCATGTATTCCGTAGGGTGGTGCGTGGGAAACTACAACATCAACATAAGAGTTGTATATTATCTTATTCACAAAAAGTCTAAAGTATGTTTTTCTAACTTTCCTAAACATCTCTTTTTGAGTATATTGATGCCTTCCATTGTTGTATCTGTTACATCCTTCAAAACCTAAAAATATTAATTTGTTTAAAACAACTACCTTGTTATCGATCTCCATCCCCGCCAAGGATCTAGTGTAATCATACTTACTTTTAAAATCAAATTTTGACGCACCTATGAGTTCTAAAACACCTTCTTTTCTGCTTTCTATAGCATCATAATTATCGTGATTGCCTTGGACAAACAGTAATGGAACATTGAACTTTGAAACGAGGAATTCCAAGTAATCTCTTGGCAAATCCCCACAGGATATTATAAGATCTGGTTTTATCTTGATAGCATCATCAGAGTTATATAAGTATTTATCAACGACATCGCTTACACAGAGTAGTCTCATTCACATTTATTCCTCTGTTTCTTTTATCTTATCCTTAATGTATTTTTCAAATTCATCTTTAGACATCTTATCTTTAAAAATTTCCCACATTGCCTGTTTTAATTCCTCAACAGAATCAAACTTAGCACCTTTTTGTGCCCCCTCTTCAATGTAATAATACTTCTTACCCATATAACAGACCTCCGATAATGTATACATTTATGGTATATCTTAAATGAATAGTCTGTATATTTCTACTATTTTGTTCAGTTCTTTTACCCTGACTTTATCTATGTAAGTGTAATTTCCGAAGAGATCTTTGATTTCCCCTGATGCAAAAAATCCATCACCTTTAACATACTTGCCGACGATATAACTTTCAATTATACCCTCTCCGAAAATGTATGGCAGATTGCCGTATATACTTTCGGTTCTACCTACAAATACTCTCCCACTAGCAATACCAACTTTTAGGACACTTATATTGTCAAAAACATTCTGTTTATAAGCAGAGTATAGAAAATTGACAAACTGTTTAAGGTTATCACCCCAGTCGGTTCCATCTAGCCCCCAGACTATATACATCTCAGTCCCATCAAATCTAGCAACATACCCTTTACTTTCAATAACCTTAGACTCAATCCTAGCGAAGGTTATCTGTATATCATCCATAACTTTTTCAGAGAACTCTGAAAACAGAGAAGGAACATCAAAGAGTTTTAGCCAAACACAGCCACAGAAGTGCTTACCTAACTCAATATCAACTTTCTTGTCTCCTAGATATATTCTAGGGAAATTGTATGATTGCCTACATTCGGATAAAATACCATCAAGATAAACCGAAATTAAACCTATCTCATCGTTAGAGAGAACAGGAACATAACTCTCAAACATTTCTGGAACTTTTAGGATCTTAATGACATACCTCAACTTCAAAGCTAGATTCCAAACGAAAAGTATTAGGGAAGTGATAAATGAAAAAACCACTACATAGATGACAACCATCAGTGACTTCTTTATGTATAATACGGAAATAAGCACAAAGCCTAATCCTACAAGTACATTGAACAACATCACAATCAAGAAAGACAGTAGAATGCTTACAGAATTACGCCGACTGAATGAAAAGAAACCACTGAGTCTTACCTCAAGTAAGGAAATCTTGACTAGATAGTATGATATAAATGCTATAGGTAGCGAAAATACAATAACATTAAAAAAGTTTGTAATATTTCTTGTTGTCCGATACTCATAAGCAGATATTGATACTACGATCAACACAGAGAGTGCCGCGAAAAAAATAGGGACGAATGACAAAAACCTTGAAATGCTCTGAACATCATTAACATCCAATCTTGAAACATCATATTTTCTTATTCTTCTTATGTAAAGACTGACAATACCGAACAAAGCAAGTAGGAGTATAGCACCGCTGATGAGAATAACATTAACCATTAAGGGAAACTTAAAGGTAATTAAGATTTTGAGTATATACAAGTAAGAGAAGATAGATACTATTATTGATAGAACTGATAGGAAGAATTTTGCAAAAATCATACATTCTCCTTCATCTTATTTTCTAGGAACGAAGCGATCTCATTCAATCTCATCCCTCTTGAACCTTTGACAAGCACTATATCCCCCTCTTTGACGAGGTAACCTAGTATATCCGCTATTTCGTTTATGCTTGAGGTGGATATAACATTATTTTTATCCATCCCCTTTTCAATAAGATAATCATGGACTAGAGAGAAATTCTCGCCATAACACAGAATGTAGTCAATATTCTTATTAAGTATGTGGTCAGCTACCTGTAGATGTAGTTTTTGAGAATGTTCCCCTAACTCAAGCATATCTCCAAGAACTGCTATCTTCTTACCTTTAGATTTAGCACTATCCAAAAGGTCAAGAGCCATCATCATAGAGTCAGGATTTGCGTTATATGAGTCATCTATCACTGTAAACCATCCTCTTATAACATTATTCCTCATCTCTGGCAGGGATAGATTTTTGACTATTGACACTAGGTCAGATATTTTAATTCCGAAAAACTTTGCTATCTCAAAGGCGCAAACCAAATTTTCAATATTATGGGTTCCAGGAACCGATGTATCAAACTCAACATCATCGTATTCAAACACAACTCCATCTATTCCTCTATTCTGTATTACTCTAGCTTCTTTAACATCAAAGTAGTGAATATCAAGTTGGAATCTTTTTGCGTTTACTTCAAGAACATCCAAATATCTTGAATTTTTATTGAGAAATACAACTCCTCCTTGTCGTATGCCTTCAAATAGTTCCGACTTTGCTAGTGCTATATTTCTGACAGTTTTTAAAAATTCTATGTGGGCGTATCCTATATTGGTTATGATGCCAACATCAGGCATAATAATTTTTGAAAGTTTCCTTATCTCACCCTTTCTGTTCATTCCGACTTCCAAGACACCTATGTCTGTATCTTCGTTTATCTTTAGAATAGACAATGGAACACCTACATTGTTGTTATAGCTTTTAGGTGAGAATTCTACCTTATACTTGTATGAAAGCAACTGTGCTATAATGTATTTAGTAGTAGTTTTACCGGAACTACCAGTTATCGCTATGATCTTCTTATCAGGCACAAAATCGTTTCTGTAGGCACTACCTATATCCATCAATGCTCTGTAAGTATCCTTGACTACAATGGCATTAGCACTTTCAAAAAGATTAGTATTGGAATTGAAAAAAGCGTCTTCAACAACAAAAGTTGTTACTTTTTTTGATAGACACTCTTTGACGAAGTTATGACCGTCAAAATTTTTACCTCTCAGTGCTACAAAACATTCACCTTCTTTTATATTTCTTGAGTCAGTAGATATACCGCTTATGAGTTTAGGTCCTTTAGAGTATGCAAGCCTACCTCGTGAAACTTTAGCAAGCCAACTGACGGAAACTTCTATCATACAATATCTATTTTAAAAAAGCATAACCTAGACTTTAAAATTATACTGAAGCCTGTAAGTTTGGAATCTTTGAAAAAGTTTATTTATTATTTTTAAAGTATGAAAAGGGTTTTTATAGTATTATTTGCGATCCTAAATACCTTTTCCTTGTGTTTTTCATCTTTTGTTAATCTTTCTGATGTCAAGAGTGGGCAGAAGGGTATAGGTATAACTAGATGGAATAACAACACTCTCAAAGAATTTTCTTTTGAGGTTATAGGTGTCTTCAAGAATAGTCCTAAATCTGGAGTTATAATAGCAAGGATAGATGATGAAGAGATAAGATCTACTGGTGTTGTTGCGGGGATGAGTGGTAGTCCTGTATATATAGACAATAAACTTGTTGGAGCAGTTGCATTCACTTGGACATTTCTAAAAGAACCTATTGTAGGGATAACTCCGATAGAAGATATGATAACTCTTGAAAACTACCTAAAGAACTACGTATCACTGCCAGGCGATTTGAAATATGTAACACCTATACTTTTAAGTGGTGCTTCTAAAATAACCAAAAGCCTTATTGAAAGCACTATGAAAGATAACTTTTTAATAATTGACTCGTTTTCGTCATTTGGTTTGAAATACGAAACAGCACAAAGAGGGTTTAAACCTGGTGATGCAATAGGTATCAATCTAGTCTCTGGTGATATGGAACTTACTGCCATAGGAACTGTAAGTTATGTTGATGGCGATAAAGTTTTTGCACTAGGGCATCCAGCCTTTCTAGGTGGTAAGACATCAGTTCCTATATCAGAGGTGGATATAGTTACAATCGTTCCTAGACAGAGTCTGTCATTTAAACTGGGTGTTCCAAAACAGATTGTTGGTAGTATGGAGTTTGATGGTAGTAGTGGGATATTTGGAATAGTAGGTAAAACGGCACCTACTATCAAAGTGTTTATTGATGTTGATGGACAATACTCCTATAAATACCAAATTGCTAAAGTAAGCGGTATTTTAAGTTCGCTGGTATCTGCTACCATAACAGAGTCGGTTCTGAAGAGCAAAGGTATCTTTGGAGAAGGTAATGTCAAACTTGACTGTAGAGTCTCATTCAAGTTTGAAGGAGTTGATAAAAAATACAACATTGACTTTAGTGATATTATACCTGTCTATCAGATGGGTTATGGTTATGCTATATCCATTCTTGATGTGAATTCTATACTTGACTTTCTAATCTATAACCCTATTTTTAGTGTTGATATAGAAGAAGTGAGAGTTAGGATTGAAACTGAACCGATAGATGTTGGATTTGTTGCGTTTGTAATTCCGTCAAAGGTAGTAGTTTCTCCCGGTGAGGATATTAGAGTAACCGTAGGTATAAAAAAGTTTAGAGACCAAATAATAACAAGAGACTTTAATCTTAAGATACCGAGTTGGGTTCAGAGTGGAACGAGAATAAACATAGGTGCCATTAACAGAGCATCAAGAACTATACAGAAGTTAAACTTATTCCCCGAAACGATAGTTTTTGACACCTATGAAAAGTTATACAATTTTATATCACAGGATTTGAGGACAGATAAACTTGTTCTGTATGTTGAGATTCCCTCATCTGGATACGCGAGTAGTGGATATACCTACAACCTACTTCCAAACTATCTCTCAACAGTCTTCAACATAAGCCCAAAATCTAAAAATATTATACCCTTCATATTAGAAGAAGAAGTCCTAGAAGACTTTCCGATAGGTGGTTTTGCAACGACATCAATATTCGTTAGGTAATTATTCAGGTTTGAAGCTCAAGGGAAATAATTTGAAAAGCTACAACAGAAACTAATATGATTTAAACAGATGGATGGGAATGGTAATAAACAACCACTTGTTGAGGTTGACATTAGTGTAAAAACTGATGAGTTTGAAGGTCCTCTTGGATTACTACTTACACTCATAACCAAAAATAAACTTGATATAACAAGAGTATCACTAACAAAAATAGTAGATCAGTATATTGAATATTCACGAAACAATAAGCCGGAACTTGTAACATCCGCAGAGTTTGTAAGGATAGCAAGTATTCTACTCTATCTGAAAGCTACGACTCTGTTAGCAAAACCTGTTCCAAAAGATGAAGATATGGAAGCAGAAACGGAGGTGTTGCTATCCCAACTAGAGATAATCAAGGAGTTTAGAGTTTTGAGAGACTTACTAAAGAATAAGCGAGCTATTAGACAGATGATGTTGTCAAAGCAGGTTAAAAGAAGCATTATAAAGCATAAAGACTATACTCTCCAGGATCTGGTAAGACTAGCAGTAAAGTATTTCATAAACATACAGAGAGATAGAAAATACCAACTAAAAAGGGATGAGGTAAATATTTCAGAAAAGATAGATCAGATAAAGAAAATACTGAACTCAAGGTATTCATTTAGCTTCTCTGAGCTTGTTATGTCAGAACCAGTTTTACAACAGATAACATCATTCATCGCAATACTTGAGACAACAAGGTCAGAGATTACAAAGCTGCAACAAGAAAAACACTTTGATGACATTCTTGTGTTGAAAAGGTAAAGTCTATGGAAATACTGGAACATACCAAACTCACACCAGTCGGTAGTGTCAATGGTTTTGATTTTCTGAATTCACTTAACCAATACTCAACAATAATTAAAAAGGATAGTAAGATAATAGATAGTATTAATAACTTCTACTGTAGAAGTGTTAGCAAAACTGAAAGTAAGGTGATACTATCTGGTTTCTATGTAAATCAGAATTTCTATAGATCTGCGGGAGTATTGTTTCTGGACAAAAACCTAGATATAGTTTCAGAAAAAGCTGTGTATGACACATTTTCAGAGTTTGTTTGGAGTGATGGGTATGTTGCGGTAGGGAACTTCTACAAGCCTAGTGATGATGTAATGAATGGTGATGTCTTCATAATCAATACGCTTGAGAGGTTAAAACTTCCTGTGATGCTTATGGGTGAATATGAATTCAGAGGTGGTATTAGATATGATAATAAATACTTCTTCTATGGAGTTGATAAGGATAATTACAGAGGTATATTGGTAAGGTTTGAGAATGAACTTGAACTTCTTGAAATAAACATAAACAACGATCTGTGGGAATTTTCAGGGATTGAGGCATATGAGGGTAGGATTGTGCTGGGAGTGAATATGTGGCAAAAATTTGGTTTCAATGGTTTTCTAATGACTCTAGAAAAAGGAGATTATGAAACAATCCAAATACCAGTTAGGTCTTCTTGGTTTGAGGTTGTGGATGTGAAGAAGGTAGATGAAGATATGTTAGTTTCTGTTTTTGACTTTGATGAGAATGTTGGAGTCCTTCTTGAGTTTGACGGAGGTTTCAAGGTGATTGACAAAGTTTTTAACTCGCAATATATTCTATCCTCCGACAAAGTATTTGTGAAGAACCTTTAAGGTGCTACTTTAAAAGCGGCTACTTCTATTTCAATCAGTGAATCCTTTGGTAATCTACTAACCTCTACGGTAGTTCTTACTGGTTTGTGCTCTCCAAAAAACTCTTTATAAACTTCGTTGAACTGCGGAAACTTTGATATATCCTTTATATAAACTACTACCTTGAAAATATCGTTTTTTGAATATCCTAGTTCCGAGAGAATTTTTGAGATGTTGTTTAGCACATTCCGGGTTTGTTCTTCTACTGAATCGCCATTTGCTATTTGCCCTGATAGAAAAAGAAAACCGTTGGGTAAGATAACAGCGGACGAGTAATGACCAACAGGCTTCACTCCACCAATCTCATCAACAAACTTCATAAAGTGTATTTTAAAGAATCCTTTAGCATTCTTGATATTTGTATCCAAGGACATCTACGGAATAGACGGAGTAGCTAGTCTAAGGTTTCTTGAGTGTTGAACTTTAGATGTGGATTTAGGAATTTTCCAAGAATGATAATTTTCATGTTGTCTTGGTTTCTAATACTAAAACTTTCCTTACATAAAAAACATACCAGACTATCACAACTCCAAGAGGAACTGCGACCATTACAAGACCTAGAAGTATATTTACCTGTATGTATGCGAGGGTAGATGATAGGACGACTACAACAGGTAAAAACCACTTGTCTCTAAACTTAAAAGCAAATATCACCGAAAGGACATCAGCAATGTAAAAATATCTCTCGTGCATTCTAGGAAGAAAGTAAGGCTCAACTAAAGCAAAAAGCAAAAACAACATTACTATACTATTCTCATAGTTGTTTTGAACAATCCTTTTGTAGTTGATCAAGAAATAAACTACCAAGGTTATAGTTATCAGAGAAGTTAGGATTATTCCAATGATAGTGATTGTTGAAGAATACTCTCTACCAAAGTCGCTAGGTATAAAGGTATAGATATTTGGAGCGCTTAACGTGACATCTTTGTAAGTTTCAGTTTGATTCAAATATATTGTTGCGAGTTCAACCAAACTTTTACCTGCTATGTAGGAAGGTATTATTGAAACAAAATACACTAGTGGGATGAGTATTGGATAAAATAGGAATCTTACTTTCCTTTCGTATATTAGGTAGTAGAGGGTGATTATTGCAACTGCTGGTAGGATAAAAACTGTTTGTAGTTTGAACGAAAAGGCAACACCTATAAATAAGTAGCCTAAGAAATACCTTTTCTGGATAAAGTTTAACACACCTAAAAGGACAAAGGTTGTGAATATCATATCGGACTGAGCCCAGTAGGAACTGTTCATAATTACGGTTGGTAAAGATAGGACAACAAGAAAAGACAATTTTGAAGCGGGAGTATCTGATGTTAGTCTAAATACTATTCTTGAGGATACGAAGGCAAGGATTATATCAAATATTGTTGAGAGGAGTTTGACTGAATAGAGACCGTGTAGAGGAATAAAAGTCAAAAAATAAATCAGATACAGATACATTGGTGAGTAGTCAGAAAAAGTTTTTGAAAAAGCACTGAAACCTTCAGTTTTAAGTGTGTCATACCATTTGGATATGTGGTATTTGTAGTCCCATGATATCATATCGTAGAAAAGCAGTCTAAACAAGACTACCAAAACCGATAGGAAAAATAAAACTATGTCCTGTCTTTCCTTTAAAAAACTAAAAAGTTTTCTCATACCTGACTAAACTCAACAAATAGTATAAACATAACCTTTTGAGTAATATCAAACTTAATGAACTAAAAAGTAAAGTTAGTAACCAAAGTTGAGTTTCTTCTTTCGTTTGTAGTTTCCGTTGAGAATAGGTGAAAATTCATCCTACAAACGCTTGAAAGAGCAATATGAAGCAAAATTTTGAGACTAGCAAATACTATCTAAAACAAAAAGATGGATAAGCAAAAAGTCTAAATAGTATTATCTGATAATTAAAAATTGGAATTTATTGGCTAATTCAATAGAAATTTTATTTTGTGTGATTGATCTTTTAGACATAGTCTTGGTAAGAAGTATTATAATTTACTAGAGGTTTATGGAGTTTAGTATTAAAAGACTAACTCTTAAGGATAGGGTTTTAGGTATAGACCTTGCAGGTAGCTCTAGGAGAAATACAGGTTATGCGTTCATACGCAACGACAAAACAGTTGTTGGAATTATTCATTCCAACGAAGATATTATACAGATTTCAAGAGATTTTGACTTTGTATTCATAGATGCCCCATTGAGTATTCCTGAAGGAAGAAAGACAATAAACGATAGGAAAGGAAGACACCTAAGGGAATGTGATGTAATGCTCAAAGAACTTGGAATAAAATTCTTTCCTATAACACTGGGACCTATGAGAATGCTAACGGAGAGAGGACTTGTGATAAAAAGAGAACTGGAAAGTATGGGTAAGAAAATTTTTGAGACACTACCGGGCGCCCTGTATGATTACTTTGGAGTAAATAGGAAGGATAAGCATAGTATTATAGAACTATTCCATACATTAGGTCTAGAATTGGAATCTAGAGAATACACTCAAGATGAACTTGATGCTATTGCATCTTTACTGATTGGAATATACCACCTTAACGAAAAATCAAGAGTATTGTCTGGAAAAGATGGTGAGATAGTGATAGTGTAGAATGTGTCAAACCGAAAGGTATTAAAGAAAGGACTTTGAACTAGTAGAATATCTATCAATCAATTCAATTTCTACTAGGTGAGTAAGCAAGATTCTAGACTTTTTACTCAACAAATCCATTTGATCCTACATAGTAGTTATTAATCCAGACTCTTTGACCTTCCACGCAAGGTGAGAGAATTTAGAACAACACTTATAGAACTCAAAGCCATTAAAACTTCCGCTATTGAAGGTGTTAGAAGCCCAATAAATGCAACTGGTATGGCGATGAGATTATAGACAAAAGCCCAGACAAGATTTTGAATTATCTTCCTATCCAATGTCCTTGAGAAATCTATAAGGAATTTTAAATCTTTTAAGTTTTTAGATGTTATTACAAAGTCTCCTATACTTGCTACGATGTTGTCTTTACTTGAAAACACAACCCCTATGTCTGATGCACTCAGACTAGGAGTATCGTTTATTCCATCCCCTACATACATTACAATTCTACCTTGATTTTGAATGTTTTTAACAATCTCCAGTTTCTGGTGAGGTAAAAGGGAACAATAATACTCTTCTATTCCTGTTTTGTTTGAGATATCTTCTGCAACACTACACTTATCACCAGTTAGCATTATGATCTTTCCGTAGGTTTTCAAGTATTCTATAATATCTCTTGCTTCTTCCTTGAGAGTATCGCTAAAATAAACTTTACCTATTTTGTGCCATTCGTTACTATCAAAAAGGAATATATCTGAAGATGTTGTCTTGTCTTCTTCCTTTGACCTTTGTATTTTAAATCGCTTCCCATCAACTATACCTTCAATACCTTCCCCCGGTAGAACCTTAAATTGATCTACTTGACTAGTTTCTTCAGAGACATCGGCGAAATTATCCTTCAGGTAATCCTTTAAGGCTATGGAAAGAGGGTGTTCAGATAGAGAGGAGAGATAAAATATGTTTCTTGCATATCTACTGTCAAGTGAAATTTCAACCACTCTGGGTTTTCCAACGGTAAGTGTTCCAGTTTTGTCAAAAATGAATGTATCTACCCTTTTAAATAATCTGACTTTTTCAAAGTTTCTTATGATTATTCCTTTTTTAGATAGTATTCCTATCGCGACTGCTAGTGCAGTTGGTATTGCAATGCCCAAAGCACATGGACAGGCAATCACAAGAACTGAAACAAAACTTACAATACCTCTGTTAAGATCACCTATACTTATCCAAAATATTAGCGAGAATAAAGAAACAAATAGAACAACAGGCACAAGATATTTAACGAAAGCATCTGCTATGTTTTGTATAGGTAATTTTGAATACTTTATATCTTCAACGAGTTGTATCGTTTTGTAGAGAAGGGTATCTTCAATTTTTTTATTTACTCTTACCTTGAGAAAACCATCAATGTTATAACCTCCTGCAAAAACTTTATCTCCTCTCTCTACAACTCTAGGTTTTGCTTCGCCTGTTATAAAGGATTCTTCAATGCTACTCTTCCCCTCAATCACAACACCATCAATTGGTATTCTCTCTCCCGACTTGATAACAACGATATTCCCTTCCCTGACTTCACCTATATCCTTCTTTACTTCTTTACCATCCTCTATTATAGTTGCGTGGTTTGAGAAAATTTTATATAACTCTTTTAGTGACCTAACAGCACTTTCTGAAAGTTTTGTTTTGATATAGTTTCCTAGAATAAATACATCCATCACTATTACTGCCTCAACTGAAAAATCACCTATCTGAAATACCTTGTTCAGAAAGAATGTTAATAATGCCGATAAAGACCCTATAGACACAAGACTATCAGTGTTAGGTGATAAATAAAGTAGTGACCTAATGCCGTTTTTGTGTATTCTAAAACCTACTACTATGACAACGGAGGCTGACAAGACAAAAGTTAGGACTTCTAGCAAAGTATTGTGAATATGAATTCCAAACATTTTAAGAACCATGAAAATGAAGAGAGGTAGGGATAGAAAGAACGCTAAAAATACTCTTCTTCTTTCAACATCAAGTCTTACATTATCTTCTAGTGGCGCTAGGTCATATCCAAAATCTTTTAGTTTTCTTCTAATATCAGACAGGTTAATACTTGTTTTTGCGGATATATGTGCTACTGCTGTTGTGAAATCAACTTTTACTTTATAAACATCAGGAGAGGTTAGTATAATTTTCTCAACAGTTCTAGCACAGGAGGTGCAACTCATTCCTGATATCTGAAACCTTAAGTCAATCATAGTTGTTGAGAAATCCTTCTGTAGTTTCTTATTGCTTTTAGCACTCCTTCCTCATCATCCATTACAAAAGGTCCGTACCTAACGAATTGTTCTTTTAGCATTCTACCCTCTACGAATAATATGAAGGTATCTGGTTCCATTAATACCTCAACCTTACCAGTATTCAGAAGTGCGATCATTCCCTCACCAACATCTGAACCATTAACATCAATTCTACCTTCTGAAACGACTATAAAACCGTTGTGTTCTTCATTTATGTCTATGTTGAAAGTTGATTTTCCAAGAGACCTGACGGATATATATTTTGACAGTTGTTTGCTGTAATTATTCTGACTAATATTACCATACTTACCTGCTATGATGTTTACCTCAATATCATTTTCTCGTAGTGTTATCTGGTGATAGTTTTTGTAGTAGGGTTCTGATTCTCTTAAGTTTGATGGTATGTTTATCCACAATTGAAATCCCCAAAGTAGTTTGTTGTCAGTGGCTATTGGCATTTCAGAATGAACTACTCCTGAACCTGTGTTCATAAACTGAATATCACCACTTGATATTTCTGACCTTGATCCGGTTGAGTCGCTATGGACTATCTTTCCTGAAACAAGGTATGTGATAACCTCAAAACCTGCGTGAGGGTGAATTGGGAATCCTTTTTGATATTCTTCAGGTTTATCATTCTTGATCTCATCTAGAAGCAAGAATGGGTCAAAATAGTTAGGTTTGTATCCAATGTATCTCCTAATGTATACTCCTCCCCCCTCCATCGTATCAATTCCTTTGTGTATGTCAATAACATCAGAATACTTATTCATTACCTTAAGACTACTATTGGCTTTGCAGATTCAGGAGACGGAGCTTGGGAATATTTAATGTTGAACTTAATCTGAATGATAAAGTTTTTTGTGGGTATTATTTTACTCTCTTCCATCAATGCTAAAAACTCATTAAGAAACTCAGGTTTAAGAGACCTTGAATTATACCTTTCAAGTATCTCGTTGAAGACTTTACTACCTTTAGGAAAAACCTCAACTATTCCTTTCAGTTGATATCCATCAAATACTTTACCGCTCCAGTCAAACAACGAAACACTTACTGATTTTGAATTTTTCATATAATCAGCAACTTCTTGCTTACTCTCAAAGAACGACAAGGTATTTGAAGATAAGTCAATATCTACAACAAACTTTGGTTCTGCTATAGGATAGTCTCCTTTACCTATATAACCGAAGGCTATGATTCCTTTGTTTTGTTTGAGAAGTTCAAGAACTTTATTATCAATTATATTGACATCCATAATTAGCCTCCATATAATTCAAATTCTTCTACTGAGACTTCAGTAATAGCGAGAGGTTTAGGAAACCCAATCTCTTGAACCATTTTTGACAACTTTTCGTATATGTCTCCAGAAGTGTAGTTTTTGGCATAACCTTTGATTTTCAGAAACCTAACTTTACCCTTAACGTCATTATCCCATTTTGAAATACAAACCTTTGGATTTTTCTTGAGGTTATACAAAGTTTTGTTAGGAAATCCTGAAACGAAAAATAGTTTATCATCATTAGTTTCAAGTATAAATCTTGGTGAAAGGTTGATTATTCCAAACTCGCTAGCGGTTGCGACTATGGTTATACCGTTACCTTCCTTCAAAAAGTCAATTGCTTCTTTTGATAATTTCATAAAAGTATCTCCAAGTCTTTATAAATATAGACTATATAACCTTATGGTGTCAATTTCAATTTATTTTATTTAAGTCCAATGAAGTCTAAAATTCACGATTAGGTTTTTTGGATATTTCAACTTAAGGTATTTCACAATCTTCTTGTCCTCTTGTATATGTTGCATATCATCTCTCATCCTTTTGGTGTTGTTTTGAAAAGAAAGAAAAGAGAAAGAAAACAGAGGAGCAAGAGGTGTGATATACTAAAAATATCCATTCCCATAACCTTAAACTATTTTATGAAGCATCTCTCAAAAAACTTTAGACTTTATTGACCCATATTAATTAACTTGAAACACTTATTAATTTCTATCTATACTTTTAGATATGAAATCTTTTGTAGTTGTATTTGTTATAACGTTATTGACTATATTTTTTATACCCTATATTTCGTCATCTTTTACTTTGGACTATAAGTTTTCAACGAACAACATCTATAGGCTAAAGGTATATACAAAACAAGATATTTATATAGATGGGTTGTTTTTTAGAACTGTAGAGGCTATGTCAAAAATAACTATGCAACCATATAGATATTCTATACAGGACGGTGAAAACTTTGTAACCGTGAAGTATATGTTCTACTATATGACAAGAAAGCAGAATGTAGATGTTGAATATAAACTATCTAGGGTTGATGAGGTTGATTTCATGATAGATAGGTATGGGAATATGAAAGTCTTAGCTGATAGTTACCTTCCTCCTAGAAGGGGAATACCTAGTTTTGGTAGGTCTCCAGTAGCCAGAGGTTACAAGTGGCAAGCGCTAGGTGAGGATATAATAACCGAGAAGGATGAGATAGTTAGGGTTAGAAATGTTGTTAATTATAGTGTTGATGATATTGTTATGAAGGGGGGTAGGAATTTAGTGATATTCAACGCAGAGTATAACTTCTTCTTCAATAATCCTGGGGGTAAGTATATAAAAGATATAAAGTTCAGTTCTTCAACAAAATACAGTTGGGATATTCAAAATGGCATATTTTCTGAGTATAGAGAGATATTTGACATAACTAAAACCTACCTGTCTGGCTATCCATATAGTTCAACAAGACATCAAGGAACATCTGTAGGTGTTATGGAGGTGATCCCTGTAGATGTAGCAAAACAATACAAACTCGCTAGAGAGATTGAAAAACTGAGTTCTGATGTTTCTGTTTCACCTCCTGAAGATAACGAAATAAAAGTTAGTATATCAGACATACTCTTTGATACAGGAAGTTATAACATAAAACCTAGCTATAGGGAAATGTTGATCAAATTAGCAGATATCCTCAAGAAGTACGATGAGGTTGATATCGTTGTAGAAGGGCATACTGATGATGTTGGATCAAGAGAATTCAATTTGACTCTTTCGGATAACAGGTCTAAGGTAGTCGCTAATGTTTTAATTCAGAGCGGTATAAAACCAGACAAAGTGTCTTACAGAGGTTATGGTCCTGACAGACCAGTAGTTCCTAACACAAGTGATGAGAATAGAGCTAAAAACCGTAGAGTTGAGATAAAACTAATATGGGGAAAATAAATTAAGTTTATAATTAATCATAAGTAGGAGGATTTATGATAATAAAGAAGCAGAAAGAAATAAAACCCCTTAATATTGCTATAGTTTCAGATATCATAGACCATTTTTTCACAAGGGGGATAGACTTTTTAAATTTTGAAAATTTCTTTGTATGCGATTTATCCAGAAATCTGAGAGATTTGGGACATAATGTTATTCTAGTGTTTCCATGGCATAAGAGTATCGAAAGTAGTAATAATTTTCGTGATTTCAAGTATATCTCCTCTGAAAAAATAACTGTAGCTGAAAGAGATGGAAGAGAAGAGAAAGAGATAGAAATAAGAAGCCACGAATGTTCCAAAATGAATTTTATCTTTGTAAACGAACCACTTCTATCTAATAGAGAAGGCTTTACAGTGGATCCTAGTAATGGTTTCTTCTATCCTGATAACCTTCAAAGATTTTCAATCTTCTCCAAATCTGCTCTTGAGTCGCTTAAGACAATTCCATTCAGACCAGATGTCATACATGTGATAGGTAAGTGGGCTAGTATAACATCAATATACGCAAAAACATTGTATAAGTATGATAATTTTATTAATAAGTCAAAGGTAATATTTACATTACCTTCACTTGACGATATGCCAATATTTACACCCGAACAGTATCCAATTTTAGGTATAGATTGGAGATACTACAGCTACGAGTATCTAGAGTTCTACAACAAGGTAAACATAGTAAAAGGTGCTATCGTCTTTAGTGATGCTACTGTTTTCTGCAGTGCTTCTTACATTGAGGAGATCAAGCGAGAAGAGTTCGGCAACGGTCTTGAGGGGCTCATAAACCAAAAGGTTATTGAAAACAAGATAAAGTACGTAATACCTGGAGTTAATTCTTCATTCACACCAAAAGATAATCCTATTCTATCAAAGAAAGGTTTGAATTACACCAAAGATAACATAGGCAACAAATATAAGATTAAGTCGCTAGTATGTAAAAGAATTAAATTTGACGAGAGTAGTATATTACTACTCTTTGTAGGTAAATTTACAGAGAAAACAGGAATATCATTAATTTATGAAGTTCTTAGCGATCTTATCTCTAAAAACAAAATATCACTAATACTAATAGGCAAAGGAGATGATTTTAGAGAAGTTGCTATAGATGAAATTGCAAAGTCAAATCCATCAAAAGTATACTGGGTAAAAAATGTTCAAGAAGATGAGATAATAGAATACCTAATCGCATCTGACATTGTATTGATACCATCTATGGTGGAACCTAGTTCTATACTACACATGGTTTCAATGCTTTTTGGAACGGTACCTCTCGTTAGGGGTGTTGGTATTCTAAATGATATAGTAAGAGATAAGATAAATGGATTTAAGTTTTACGAATACTCACCCCAAAGCTTTAGGGACAAGATTTTGGAGGCAGTTGATATTTATTACAAAAACCCCAAACGATGGAGAAAGATAGTAGATACAGCCATGAGATCCGAATTTTATTGGTCTGAATCGGCTAAAACCTATGTTGAAGAAATTTACAAAACTAGCAAAAGATAACAAAGGTTTTTCAGTAATAGAGGTTATTGTAGCAATACTTGTAGTTTCTATCATGATATTCTCTGTGGTTGAAACTTACAGGTATGTTGTATCGCTAACCAGTAAGTCAAAAGTCATTTATGAAAACATAAACCTCGTAAAACATGTATACAACAAGATACTATTAGAAAATACTATATTTTACGACAAAGCGAAATTCAATACCAATATTAGTGGAACTTTCGTAGAGGTAGAAGTGACAACTATTTATTCCACTAACCCTAGAATGTATAATGTAATTATATTTACAACCAACAGCGACAGTAAGTTTAGCGTTTCTACTTCTATTTATGATTTTTAGGGAGACAAAGGTCCCCCTAGAGATCTATTTCTTGTAATAACTTGCGTTTTTTTCTATATATGATTTCATATTGTCTGGAACATCTTCAAGGGGGAAGATAGCACTAACGGGACATGCTGGTTCGCAAGCGCCGCAATCTATACAATCATCAGGGTTTATGTACAGATGATCCACATTAGCGTAGTCTGCTTCGTCTGGTCTTGGATGTATGCAGTCAACTGGGCATACCTGAACGCAAGAAGCATCTTTAACACCTATGCAGGCTTCGGTAATTACTCTTGGCATAGAAACCTCCTAAGCGGGAAACGGGACTTGAACCCGCGACCCTCGGCTTGGGAAGCCGATGCTCTACCTACTGAGCTATTCCCGCAACTCAACATAGAGAATTATATAAATTTATAGGATTGCTTTCAACAATATTATGACTGAAGCAATAAAGTCTAAAATTTTTTGTGAGATGTTTCATAAATAAGAAATTAGGAATAGTATGCACTAACACTAATATATTGGTGCAACATTAGTTCAAAATTGTAGTGCATCTTAATTGATATATACCATTAAAACATAATTTTAAATAGACCTTCAGCATATAAAAACCAAAATATTTTGGTTTATGATTAATCTTAACTATACAAAATGGTCTCAAAGATAATATCTATTGGATGGTATAGTAATTGTATATTGTTTTAATGAAAAATCTCCTTTAGGGAGACAGAGAGGTGATTTATGAGGCTATTAGCGTTAGTGGGGTTAACCTTGGTTGTGTTAGCATCCTTCGTAGCAGTTGAGGATGCTGGTGCTTGGAGAGTATTCCAGGCGTTCTACTGGGATGTGCCAAATGGATGGTATACAACTGTCCAAGGTAAAGTTGCTGAGCTTGCTAGTGATAAACTTGAAGTCATTTACCTACCTCCTCCTTCAAAGGCTATGAATGGTGGATATTCCATGGGATACGATCCCTACGATTACTATGATGTAGGTCAGTATAACCAGAAAGGCACAACAGCAACAAGGTTCGGAACTCAATCGCAACTGAGGAGTTTAATATCAAGCATAAAATCCTATGGTATGAGGGCGATGGCGGACATCGTTTTAAACCATAGAGCCGGTGGAGATTCTCAATACAATCCTTTCACCGGTGGCAACACTTGGACTGACTTCTCAAAGGTTGCCAGTGGTAGGTTTAGAGCTAGTTATTGGGACTTCCATCCTAATGACATACACGCAAGTGATAGCGGTGTTTTCGGTGGTTATCCTGATGTATGCCATGACAAAGTTTATGTCCAGACAAACATAATAGCATGGCTTAATTGGCTTAAGAACAGTGCTAATGCTGGGTTTGACTTCTGGAGGCTTGACTACACGAAGGGATTTGCTCCTTGGGTTGCGGCGTATGTTTATGACAACACTGGACAACCATTCATAGTAGGAGAATACTGGGATGGTAATAGAGATACACTTGCTTGGTGGGTTGATACTGCTAACAGAGCAGGTGTAAAGACTTTTGACTTTTCATTACTGTATGTTTTGCGAGATATGGCATTAGGTAATGGATACTATGATATGAGAGGATTACAGTTTGCTGGACTTGTAGGTATTAGACCTACTAAGGCTGTTACGTTTGTTGGGAACCACGATACTGATCCGATAACACAGAATAAGATGATGGCTTATGCATATATACTTACTGCTGAAGGAGATCCGACAGTGTGGTGGAAGGATTACTATGATTATGGACTTGCGAGGAGAGGAACAGCAAGGGGAATACAACAATTATTATGGGTTAATTGGAGGCTAGCGGGTGGTTCAACAACCATCTTATATGCAGATAATGACCTATACATAGCACAGAGAAATGGGTATGGTTCTAACCCAGGACTTGTGATAGTAATAAACGATAATGGTGTTCAATGGAAAGGTGCTAGAGTTAGGACAAAGTGGGCTAACACTGAACTTAATGTCTATGCTTGGGATGGTAAGGATACCGCAAGACCGAATAACAAGTGGACTGACGGAAGTGGGTATGCTGACCTTTGGGCGGCACCTTACGGATACGCAGTCTACGCTCCAAGAGGGTATTAATAACTAAAGGGGGTTTTATCCCCCTATAATCACTTAACTCCTTTACAAATTCATCCTAACTAACCATACACTGATATAAATTAATTAGTTAAAAAACCTAATCAATCTAGGATTGAAATTCTGTTTAACTCAATATCATTATTGGGATACAGAAGTTTGACGGATTCCTTGTATAAAGACCTCAAAGCAACCATCTATTAAATGTTTATAGGTATCATAATATCTTAAACCGTCAAGAACTCAGTTATAATACGGAGACCAAATGTTAAATTGCTTTTATGTAAGGTTTTTCTGTTCATACTTCATTGATTCCATTATTATACTAAGATCCTTGTCTCCTCTGCCAGAGAGATTCACTATTACTATGCTATCTTTGTCCAACGAGGAGGCAATCTTGGTAGCGAAATAAACCGCATGAGCGGACTCTAACGCGGGAATTATCCCCTCTTTTTGAGATAGTGTCATTACACCTTCAAGTGCTTCTGTATCTCTTACGAATGTGTATTCAACGCGACCTATTGACTTTAGATAGGAATGCTCTGGTCCTACTCCAGGATAATCAAGTCCTGCCGAGATAGAATGTGTCTCTGATACCTGACCATACTCATCGTAGAGTAGGTAGGATTTTGCACCGTGTAAAACACCAACCTTTCCAAACGAAAGTGTAGCAGAGTTTTCACCTATACCATCACCAATTCCACCTGCTTCAACGCCAATTAGCCTAACATTCTTTTCTTTTATGAAATCATAGAATATACCTATCGCATTACTGCCACCGCCAACGCAAGCAACTATAACATCTGGAAGTCTTCCTTCCATTGCGAGTATCTGTCGTTTTGTTTCTTTACCTATAACAGACTGAAAATTTCTCACTATCGTAGGATATGGATGAGGTCCTACAACCGAACCTATTACATAAAGAGTATTGTTGACATTCGTTATCCAATCTCGCATTGCTTCGTTGATAGCGTCTTTGAGTGTTTGACTACCTTTTTCAACGGGAACTACCTCAGCCCCGAGAAGTTTCATCCTAAAAACATTAGGTTTCTGTCTTTCTACATCAACCTTTCCCATGTATATGACGCATTCTATACCAAGCAGAGCACAAGCAGTAGCAGTTGCAACACCATGCTGTCCCGCTCCAGTTTCCGCTATGACTCTTTTCTTACCCATCTTCTTTGCTAGTAAAACCTGTCCTAATGCGTTGTTTATTTTGTGCGCTCCAGTGTGTAATAGATCCTCTCTTTTTAGGTATATCTTTGCTCCACCACAGTGCTCGGTAAGGTTTTTAGCAAAATACAGAGGTGTAGGTCTCCCTGCATAGTTATTCAAAAGATATTCAAGTTCTCTTTTGAATTCTTTAGTCTTCGCTATCCGGTAGTATGCTTCTTCTAGTTCAGTTATGGCAGGGTAAAGGACCTCAGGTATGTATCTACCTCCAAAATCTCCAAAACATCCTTTTGTCATAACAATACCTCAGATTAAAAACATCGCTTTTCAGTTGATAGTCACCAAAACAGGATTATAAATAATAAGTCAAAACCAAACTGTCAAGCAATCTTCTAAAAACTAAACGGATATTAGTTAGGTTAATCGCAGTCTTACTATAATAGTAAGAAAAACATTCATACTCTATCAGAATTATATCCAAATTACCCTAACATCCAGTTGTATTTATTATTCATTTATCAGATATCCTTGAGAAATGCTATTATTTATGTAGACTTTTAACAGAATATCTATGAGTGTATTTACATTACGAACATTTTGTATATCCGCATGATTTACAGATATAACAACCATTTTCATAAATAAGTGTTATTTGGCTACAACTAGGACACTTTTCCATCTTTGGATTGACCTTTGATACTTTTCCATTTCCTCCATTTGATGCTATAGAACTATGATTTTCAATTTCATCGTCTGATTGTTTTGTATCTGATATTCTTTCTTGGTAAGCATTTTTGTGGATTATTGATAATGCTTTTGCAACGGCATCAGGTATTGAATGTAATGCTATTCCCTGATCCCAGAATGTCTCATCACCTTTTATCCCCTCAAGTTGTCTTATCACACTGTCAATACTTCCTCCATCTTGTAAGTATATACTTATGAGTCTTCCTATTGCTTCTGCATCTGCCTTTTCATTACCACCGCTTTTACCTATGTTTATAAACACTTCCTTTATCTGTCCTTCTGTATCTTTATTAACCGTAACATAAAGAGCACCTTGCGGAAGTCTAAATTTAAGCGTCTCACCTGACATTATTCTCGGTCTCTTGAATTCAGATTTTTCTTTGCTCTGCTTCTCTTTTGCTTTATCTTCTGTTATAAGCACTCCTTCTCTGCTACCTTCCCTATATACTGTTATTCCTTTACAACCCAGTTTCCAAGCATAGAAGTAAATATCACTTATGGTTTTCTCAGTTGTAGATTCAGGTAGATTAACTGTTGATGATATACTGTGATCTATATGTTTCTGTATTGTTGCTTGCATCTTAACTCTGAAATAAGGGTCTATCTGGTGTGCCGTAACGAAGAAACTCGGTAGATCTTCCTCGTGTTGGATACCAAACTTATCCATATATCTCTGAACCAGAGGATGATAAACCTTGAAGAACTCTTGACTAAGGGACTCACTTCTTCTTATGTAAGAGAGAGCAAAAACTGGTTCTATTCCACTAGTGACACCCGCAAGTAGTGCTCCACTACCTACGGGAGGAACTGTAAGAAGTGCAACATTTCTGAGACCATGCTTCTTTATTCTCTCTATAAGGTTCTTGTCTAATTTCTTAATGAAAGGTGATTGTAAGTGTTTTTTTGCATCAAAGTTTGGGAATGTTCCTTTTTCTATTGCTAAATTAACACTCTCGTCGTAGGCAATATGTTTTATTCTGTTCATAAGGTCATTAACGAAGTCAATTGCTTCCTCACTGTCGTATTTTATCTTCATCTTTATTAACATATCACCAAGCCCCGTAAATCCAACCCCTATTCTCCTACTCCTCACAGAAGCTTCTGATTGTTCTTTAAGAGGGTGTCTTTCATAATTGTATGTTAGCACATCATCAAGGAATCTAACAGTATATCTAACTGCTTTTTCAAGGTTATCCCAATCAACCTCTACATCTTTCTGATATTCGTTCAAAACAAACCTCTCAAGGTTTATGTTACCTAGACAACAATCACCGTAAGGTTCAAGAGGTATCTCACTACAGGGGTTGGTAGTAAGTATGTGCATATCATTATACTCCGATGTAGACATATTTCTCATAGTAGAGTAGAATATCACTCCAGGTTCTGCAGATGCCCAAGCATTGTGAATTATCTTATCCCATATTTGCTTTGCTTTAACGATTTTATAGACTCTTTTTTTTCTAATTTCACCTTTATTCACAACATAAAAGTAAGTTTTGTCAGGGAAGTGATAGAAACTTCTTTTTGAAACATCTATCTCAACAAAATCCTCTCTTTTTCTTAGAAAACCCACGATTTCTTGAATATCAGTAGTTCCAAATTCTTTTAGAAAATCACTCTCTCTCATTAAGTCAGGATACCAAAGTTCCCAATTTTCATCTCTTTGGACTGCTTCCATAAACTCATCGGTTATAAGGACTGATATGTTTGCGTATCTGACCTTTATTCTCAATGGATCATTCTTTATCACTATAAATTCTTCAACATCTGGATGAGCGCAATGTATAGTGATCATTAACGCTCCTCTTCTACCACTTTGACCGATAGTTCCTGTTGTCAGAGAGTATAGATCCATAAATGAAACTGAACCTGTTGATGTATAAGCAGAGTTTTTAACTGGAGACCCCTTCGGTCTTAAGACCGATATATCAATTCCAACGCCACCACCATAACTGTATGTTCTTGCCATCTCTTTCATTGCTTCGTAGATGTCTTCAATGCTATCACCTTTTATGGGGATTACATAACAATTAAGTAAGGTTGCCTTTCTTTGAGTTTGACCAGCTCCAAACATTATTCTACCACCCGGAACCATTCTAAAGTCTTCCAAAAGCCAGTAAAACTTTTCCTCCCACTCTCTTTGCTTCTCCTCCGTTGGCTCAGCGGAAGCGATGGCTCTAGCAACTCTCTTCCACATCTCTTCAGGAGTTTTTTCTATTATGTTCCCATTGTAATCTCTTAATGCATACTTTTCAGCGAAAACTCTGCTTCTAAGTTCATCTCCACCAAACCAGTCCAGAGTCTCCTTTGATATTTCAATACTTTTCATATTCCCTCCCCATAATAAAAGTTTAAATAATTTGTATGTAAATCCAAAAATTGATTCTCTTTAAACGGCAACTCGTTTAGAGCTCTTTAGGATTGAAATTATCTCTTTTATCTGCTCACGGAGAGATAGATTTTTCTTGATCATTGAGTCAATTCTTTCGTAAGCCCTCATAGCGGTGCTATGAACTTTACCAAACCTACTTCCTATTTGCGAGAATGTTAGGTTCGTAAGTCTCTTTGCAAGATACATACTAATCTGCCTTATCGTTACAATGTCTTCTCCCTTATCACCTGAAATTATATTGTCAATACTAGTTTCGTAATATTTAGAAACAGCCTTAAGTATATCATCTACCGTGTAGGTGATCTCAACGAACTCCTTTTCTTCTCTCTCAACCTCAATAATATCTTTCAGAAGTGTTTTGAGAGTTGAAATATCAAGACTTCCCTTCTTAAATGATAAAAAAGCACATACTCTATTTACTGCGGACTCTAAAGCTCTTACACTACTAACTATAGACTCTGCTATGAAATTCAGAATCTCTGCCTCCAACTCTATACCTTCTTCCTTGAACTTTCTCTCAAGTATATTCAATCTTGTTTCAAGTTCTGGTTTTTTAATTTCTACAACCAATCCCCCCTCAAACCTACTTATTAGCCTATCATCTATTTCTTCAAGTTCCTTAGGTGGTCTATCACTCGTGAAAACCATCTGCTTCCTATCTTGTGCCAATTTATTGAAAGTGTGAAACAATTCTTCAATCGCTTGTCTCATAGTTGACTTGAAAAACTGGACATCATCTATGAGTAAAATATCTACCTCCCTATATCTCATCCTAAAAGAATGGATACTCTTTGAACTCAGTGCTTTGAAGAATTCGTTTGTGAACTGCTCACTGGTTACATACACGACTTTCTTTAATCTTTTGGTCTTATTTATCTCGTTTGCTATAGCATGTAAAAGATGTGTCTTACCTAAACCTACCTCACCATATATGAAAAGTGGATTGTAGCTCTTGCCCGGGTATTTACTTACTTCTAAAGCTGAGTGATATGCAAAGTCATTACTGGGACCTATAACAAACGATTCAAATGAGTATCTTGGGTTTATGTTTGGCAGACTATTGAGATTTGTTTCAATACCTTTATTATCAAACTCATTTGATGTGTTTAGAATGCTTGTATCACAAGTTGAATTATCTTCTTCTCTAATTAAACCTGTCTTTCTTGAGCGAGTTTTCTCAGACTTTTCCACTGGTTGCTTGAGGTTTTCCTTTGTTGCTTTAGTAGATTGATTTACATTGGTATTATTAACTTGATTGTGAGTTGTATTACCATTAGTTGAGTTCAATACTAGCTCTACCTCAACATCATAATACTTAAAAGTTGATATTATCCTATCAAGATAATTTTTCTCAATCCAAGTTTTGGTGAATTCATCGTTCACAGATATCACAAATTTGCCATTCTTATAGTATGGCTTGACTTTTGAGAGAACAACTTTATCAAATTCATTACCGATAGTAACGATATTTACAAACTCCTCCCATACCCTCAAAAGTCCTTCCATAGCTTCACCTTATGTTAAGGTAAATATATTTATAAAAAATCCTAGCCTTTTTTAGCAACACTAATTTTGAAACTAAATTATGAATATCATCAAAGATTACAACGCATTGTATCATTGGAATAAACTTGTGATTCTGTCTTCAATGTAAAAGTATGTTTGTATAAATCTATTGAAGTCTTTTCTAAACTTATATCAATAATTAATATTACAAAATACTTTGGTTTTTTACCACTAGATCCATAAATTTATTTATCATTTTGTAGGTATTGTTCGTTGAACCATAGGATTTTGATATGTTTATTATCTCATCTATAACTACTTTAGGAGTATTATCCCCCATAATATACATTGTTATACCTAGCATAAGTAGTGCTTTATCTATTGAAGATAGTAGTTCTGGATTTTTTACATAAAATTTGTTTAAGATATTAATTATCTGCTCATGCCTTGAGAAATAGGTGTTCAGTATCTTTCTTGCGTATGTTAATATGAAATCTTTGTTTCTATATTCAATCTCTCCTTCAAAAACTCCTTCAACCCACTCAAACTTAACTATATTCTCGGGTTCTAACCCCATAATGTGCTGATATATCCCGTGTAAAGCAATCTCTCTTGATATCGTCTTGTCAAATTTCATATCATAAATTATCAGAGAATATGTCTGATAATTACTATTTGTGAGACTATGAAAGTCTATTTTCTAATGTGTAATTCTAATATCGGTGCATTATCTTGATATTAAGAAAGTATGTCTCAGTATATCCTTTTGAGGGTGCTTACACTACAATGTCTAGCAACATTAGTTTGTCCAAATTTTAAGGAATAAAACTATACTAGTTTGATATGATATTTCAAAAAAGTTATTAATCAAAGTATGTTTCTGTTAAAATGTTTTTAGAACTAGGAGGTAGTTAATGGATGTATCGGTAAAGGAGTTCTATGACATAAGGATACATGGAAGAGCTGGTCAGGGGGCTAAGACAGCGGCACAACTTATTGCAGAAGCTGCTATTGACATTGGTATGTATGCTCAATCTTTTCCGGAGTTTGGTGCAGAAAGAACTGGTGCTCCTATGAAGGCTTATACTAGAGTTTCAAAATCCAAGATAGATATTCACTATCAGATAACTAAACCTGATGTGGTTGTCGTGATGGATGAGACTTTGTTCAATGCTGATAATGTTCTGGATGGTATCAAGAAAGACGGTGTTGTAGTAGTAAATACTAACGAGAAACCTGATACCATTAGGAAACGATATAATATTCCAAGCGAGGTTAAAATTTATACACTTGATGCCACTGGAATCGCACTTAGTCTCTTTGGTAGAGATTTTGCTAACATACCTCTTCTTGGTGCTGTTGTCAAACTTACTGGTGTCATAGACCCCGATAAAGTGAAATCCGTTATAAGGAGTAAATTCATCAAGAAGCTCGGGGAGGATGGTGTAAGTAAAAACATAACTGCCTTTGAAAAAGGTATGAACGAAATTATAGGAGGGTAATATGCTGGCTGTAAGCAAAGATATAAAAACAATAAACCTTAACATAGGTGGATATGCAGAGGGCTCAACTGCTTTGAATAACAAGACGGGTGGTTGGAGAACATTTAAGCCTGTCTTGAGCAGAGATAAGTGTGTGGATTGTATGATATGCTGGATATACTGTCCAGACGATAGTATAGTGGTTAAAGATGGTAAAATGATAGGTTTTGACTACGAGTATTGTAAGGGATGCAGGGTTTGTGCTAATGTATGTCCAAGAAGTGCCATTGAGATGGTTTCTGAAAGATAGAAAAGATAAACTGAAAGAGGTATAATTATGGTTGCTGTGAAAACTATTAGAAAATCTTTAACTGGTGCGCAGGCTGCTGCCGAAGCGATGAAACAGGTAGATGTTGATGTAGTTGCTGCGTATCCTATAACACCACAAACTCCAATAGTTCAGGAATATGCTCAATTTGTTGCTGATGGGATTGTGAATACCGAAATGATACAGGTTGAGTCTGAACATAGTGCTATGAGTGCAGTGATAGGTGCTGCTGCCTCTGGTGCCAGGGCAACAACTGCTACATCAGCGCAGGGACTTGCATATATGTGGGAGATGGTTGGTATTGCCTCTACACTGAGATTACCTATCGTTATGAATATAGTTAATAGAGCCTTATCAGGACCTCTCAACATACACTGTGACCATTCCGATGCAATGTCAATAAGAGACCTTGGATGGATAATGCTCTTCTCTGAAAATCCCCAAGAAGTTTATTACAACAACATTCTTGCCTTTAGAATAGCAGAGGATCCAAGAGTATTTCTACCGGTAGCAGTAAATCAGGATGGGTTTATAACGAGTCATTGCGTTGAAGCAGTTGATGTCCTTGAAGATGAGTTTGTGAAAAAATTTGTTGGCGATTATAAGTATCCATATACATTACTAGACTTTGAAAATCCAATATCGGTTGGTGAATGGGCTATGCCATCACATTACTTTGAGTTTAGGGTTAGCGTCCAAAAAGCGATTGAAGACTCTGTTCCTGTGATTGAAGAGATATTTGATAAGTTCTATCAAGAGACAGGCGTAAAATTTGATTTCTTTGAGGGTTACAGAGTTGAAGATGCTGATATTGTTTTCATATCAATGGGCTCAACATCAGGAACTGTTAGGTATGTTGTGGACAGAATGAGATCAAAAGGTGGTAAAGTTGGTAGTATCAATGTAAGAGTCTTCAGACCGTTCAGGATTGATAAACTTCTTAACATAATACCTAATGCCAAATACCTTGTAGTTATGGATAGATCGTTGTCTTTCGGGACAACTGGTTCGCCTCTCTACCAAGATATAACATCAGGACTTTATAGCAAAGACAGGTGTCTTTTGGTAAACAACTATGTTTACGGTCTTGGGGGGAGAGATATTACAGACACTGATATAGAAGAAGTCTATGAACACGCTCTGTATTCAATGTCTGAAGGTATATCTGGACAGGTTGTGTATGTTGGATTGAACCCATCTTTTGTAAAAAAGTAGGAGGTATGGTATGCCTGTAAATCTTAAGCAGATTGCTGGAGTAGAGCTTAAATTCACGAAAGGTCATAGAATGTGTGCAGGTTGCGGTGTTGCAATCTTTGTTAGGGAATTATCTGCAGCGGCACAGGATTTAGGTATTGATCTTGTGTTTTCAAACGCAACAGGCTGTTTGGAGGTTACAACAAGCGTTTATCCAGAAAGCTCTTGGAAATATCCTTGGATACATTCCGCTTTTGAGAATGCTTCTGCAACTATATCCGGAGTTGAAAGAGCATATTACGCACTAAAGGCAAAGGGTAAGATAAATCACGACAAGAAGGTAAAATTCGTTGCTATTGCTGGAGATGGTGGAAGCTACGATATAGGTCTTCAGAGTATGTCAGGAGCAATGGAAAGAGGACACAATATACTTTTTATATCATACGATAACGAAGCATATATGAACACTGGATACCAAAGAAGTAGTGCAACACCTCTCTACGCTAATACAACAACAGCACCATTCGGAAAGTCTGTTCCAGGCAAGACTCAACCGAGAAAGGATCTTTTTGCTATCGCTGTAGCTCATGGTATCCCGTATGCCGCAACGGTGAGCATATACTACTGGAACGACCTCATAACGAAAGTTCAGAAAGCTCTTACCATAGAAGGACCTACTTTCATACTTTCCATAACACCTTGTATTCCTGGCTGGGCTATGCCAACAGGCGATGCAGTATCACTATCAAAGTCCGCAGTTGAGACAGGTTATTGGCCTCTTATAGAGTATGAGAACGGTGTATATAAATGGAGTCCTTCAAACCCGAAACAACTCAAGCCAATAGAAGAATTTGTATCAAAACAGAAAAGATTTGAAGGAATGCTCAAAAAACCTGAATTAGTTGAACACTTCAGACAGGAGGTTATTCAGAATTACGAAAAGTATAAAAAGCTCTGTGGTGTTGCTTAAAACGTTAAATACCTAGAATCATCTCACTTTTAGAGATATAGGATTATCTTATATCCATATCAAATATTATAGTTATGTTCTAATCCCACAGAATAACAACCAAAGCATTATTACAATCCTAACAGTATCTTTCAAGACATAATTTACTACTTAAATAGAAAGTATGAGTTATTGTTGTATAAAATAAGTTTTCATTGAGGGGAATTTTGTATGTTAGAAAAGGAATTGAAAAGTAGGGTTTTAGTATCCATTGCTATATCTCCAGTTATACTGCTTGTAGCTCTGCCTAATATTAATGCTCCATTCTACATAGGTTTTGTGTATATTTTCTTCATACTGCTTACCAGTATAATACTTTTTGAAGTTTTTAGAATGTTTGAAAGCAAATATTTCTATATACCTAAGTTCAAGAAGATGCTTTTTGTAGTGTTTTCAATAGTTTCTATTATAGTCTTGTCTTCAACAAGCCTGATTAGCACAAGTTCTGGAAATTTTACAATTGATCTTGGATCGGTCTTCATAGTATTTCTATCTACATTCGTTGTTATAGTTTTTATAAACCTTGTTATATCCTCAATCAACACTTCAAAACATAACTACTTGATTGTAGATTCAATATTTTCAACGTTATCTCTCTACATAGTTATATCTTTAGGTTCTATGTTATCCCTGAAGCTAATTGACATAGAAAACAATACATTCTTTCTTGCTTTTAGTATGGGTGTAGGATGGTTTTCTGAAGCAGGGGGTCTAATAATAGGTAGATTGATTGGCAGAGTGAAGCTTTCGTTCCTAGCAAGCCCGAACAAGACACTAGAGGGAACGATAGGAATGTTTGTATTTGGTATAGCTGGTGGCTTGATATTTAAATTGATAACAGAACTCATAGGGTACCAGAGCCATATCTTCATAAAGTCATACTGGGAAGTGGTAGTTATCTCTGTTTTGGTAGTAGTTTTTTGTATATTTGGAGATATAATTGAATCGCTTATCAAACGCTTCTTTGATTACAAAGACTCAAGCAATATACTACAGCCACTAGGAGGAGTGTTTGATGTTTTTGATGGAGTAATGTTTGCAAGCTTTGGCGTTATGATATACTATTTCGCTTTTGTAAATGTAATTTAGGTCAATTATAGCTACTTTCTATATTTTTCATCAGATACAGTTAGTTTCCATCTACCCTTTTGTCTCCTTCTTTTCAGAACCTTTTGTCCTCCCTTTGTAGAAATTCTGGCTAGAAATCCATGCTTTCTGTATCTTTTCACGTTACTAGGTTTATAGGTTCGCTTTGGCATTTTATCCTCCTAACTATGCTGCCTCTTTGGAGAACTTTTCAAACGCACTATCACTTGCGTCTAGATTTGATGATACACTCTGGACATCATCATTGTTTTCAATCTCTTCAAGTAATTTCAAAACTTTTATCGCAGTCTCATCATCAACGCTGGCAGTGGTTTTGGGGATCATTGATATCTCTGAAACTTTTATCTCTATTCCTCTATCTTTTAGTGCTTTTAATACATTAGAAAACTCTTCAACTGGTGTATATATACTTATAACATCACCTTCTTTTTTAACATCTTCAGCGCCGCTTTCTAGAGATATTTCCAGTATCTGATCTTCTGAATACTTTGAAGCATCAACCGATATATAACCTTTCTTTTCAAATATCCAGGAAACACTGCCACTAGACCCTAAACTACCACCAAACTTTGAGAAAATCTTCCTCATTTCCGCTGCGGTTCTGTTCTTATTGTCAGTCAGAACACTTACAAGTATAGCAACACCTCCAGGACCATAACCTTCATATAAAACTTCTTCATAAGTTACACCTTCCAATTCTCCTGTCCCTCTCTTTATAGCCCTCTCAATATTATCAGTAGGCATGTTTGCTTCTCTGGCTCTCTCAATTGCTACTCTTAGTCTTACATTATTGTCAGGATTCCCTCCTCCTATCTTTGCCGCTACTGTTATCTCTTTAGCAAGTTTTGAAAAGAGTTGTCCTCTTTTAGCATCTTGAGCACTCTTTCTATGCTTTATATTAGCCCATTTAGAGTGTCCAGACATACTTACCTCCATCTAACATAATTATAAAATAAAAGTCACATACGATACAAAAAAACTATTAGTATGGTCAATAAGGTCTAAAATTCACAACTAGGTATAGTTTATTCTTATCGCAGTCTCTGTATAGGGATGAGTAAATAATCTTCTTAAACTTGTCTAATGTTTCAGAAACTAACTTACAAATAGTATCCGTAATATAAAAATTTAGGATATCTTAAACTCTATTTATATACTCCTGAATTGGTTTTACTTTGAAAACATTTTCTTTTAATGATTTTAGAGACTCAACGGCTGCATACATAGCAGGAATAGTGGTTATAAGAGGTATTCTATATCTGATAGCCAACTTTCTTATGCTAACCTCGTCTTTAACGGATTTTCTTGTTTTGGTTGTGTTGAATATCATTCCAATTTTGCCGTTCATAATATCGTCAAGAAGGTTAGGTCTTCCTTCTCCTATTTTAAGCGCAAGTTCTGAATGTATATTATGTTGTTTTAAGAAGTTATGTGTCCCAGTAGTAGCAAATATTTTGATACCTATTTCATTCAAGGACTTTGCAATTTTTAGAATTTTCGGTTTATCTCTATCGTCAATTGTAAGTAGAACACTCTTGAAGGATAAGTGTGTTCCTGCGGCAATTTCTGCTTTTGCATAAGCAATTGGAAAGTCTTTATCTATTCCCATCACCTCACCAGTTGATTTCATCTCCGGTCCCAGAACAGGTTCAACTTCAGGAAGTTTCTCAAACGGTAGCACAACCTCCTTCACTGCGTAGTAGTCCAATTTGGGCTCTTCTACTCCTATGCTTCTTATAGTTTCGCCCATAATAATCCTAGTAGCCACTTTTGCCCAAGGTATTCCTGTTGCTTTGGATATAAAAGGAACGGTTCTTGATGCCCTTGGGTTTGCTTCTAGAACATATACTTCTCCATCTTTAACCGCATACTGAATGTTTATAAGTCCTATAACATTCAACTTCTTAGCTATTTTGAAAGTATATTCCCTTATAGTATCTACTATGTTTTTAGGAAGAGAGAAGGGAGGTAATACAGTAGCACTATCACCAGAATGGACTCCAGCTTCCTCAATATGCTCAAGGATACCTGCGATAACAACATCTTCTCCATCACACACTGCATCTACATCAACTTCAATTGCATCCTGAAGAAATTTATCAATCAATATTGGTGTTCCTTCTGAAACTTTTATTGCTTCCTTAGCATAGTCAAGAAATTCATCCTCACTATAGACTATATTCATCGCTCTACCACCTAGAACATACGAAGGTCTTACTAACACAGGATAACCTATCTCCTCTGCCATTTTAAGAGCAACTTCTACACTTGTAGCAGTCCTACTATCAGGTTGTTTGATACCTAAACTCATTAAAAGTTCCCTAAACTTCTCTCTATCCTCTGCTATATCTATGCTTTCTGCAGATGTTCCGAGTATTTTTACACCAGCGTTTCTAAGTTGTTGTGATAACTTTAGTGGTGTTTGTCCTCCGAATTGTAGGATCACACCGATTGGGTTCTCCTTCTCTATAACATTCATAACATGCTCAAATGTAAGTGGCTCAAAGTAGAGTCTAGAAGAAGTGTCGTGGTCAGTTGAGACTGTTTCGGGGTTTGAGTTGATCATTATTGCATCATATCCCATCCTCTTTAACTCTAGAGAACAATGAACACAACAATAGTCAAACTCAATCCCTTGACCAATCCTATTAGGACCACTACCGAGTATTACAACTTTCTTATTCTTGCTATCTACATATTCGCATTCCTCGTCGTAGGTGGAGTAGTAGTAAGGTGTCTTTGCTACAAACTCTGCAGCACAAGTATCTACAATCCTATAGGTAGTATCAACACCAAGGCTTTTCCTGTACTCTCTAACATCCGTTTCAGATTTGCCTGTCTTCAATGCTATCAAATAATCTGTTATCCCAACTTGCTTGTAGTATAACATCTGGTCATAGTCAATATCTTCAAGTTTAGATGGTATAGTATCTTCTACTTCAACGATCTCTCTTATGTTGTTCAGAAACCATCTATCAATTTTTGAGTAGTTGTATATTTCATCAATACTCATGCCAATTCTTAAAGCATCCTTTATGTAAAATATCCTTTCAGGATTAGGTTCTCTAAGTTTTGTTATCACTTCTTGTCTTACTCTGTCAATATTATCAACATAACTAGGATCTTCCGTTAGCATACCTTGGAAGAATTTTCTACCTGTTTCAAGACCTACTATTGCTTTAACGAATGCTTCCTTGAAACTTCTACCGATTGCCATCGTCTCACCAACAGACTTCATCTGCGTTCCTAGTATAGGTATGGAGTCTGGGAATTTTTCAAACGCAAACCTTGGCATCTTGACAACAACATAGTCAAGAGTAGGCTCAAATGATGCTGGTGTTTCTTTAGTTATGTCATTTGGTATTTCATCTAGTGTATATCCAATCGCCAGTTTTGCTGCAATCTTTGCTATCGGGAAACCTGTTGCTTTTGAAGCAAGCGCAGAGCTTCTTGATACTCTTGGGTTCATCTCAATAACCATAAAGTCAAAATTTTCAGGGTTTACTGCAAACTGAATGTTAGACCCACCAGTCTCAACACCTATCTCTCGGATTATCTCTATACTTGCATCTCTTAAGATTTGGTATTGTTTGTCAGTGAGTGTTTGTATCGGTGCTACAGTTATTGAATCACCTGTATGAACACCCATTGGGTCAAAATTCTCAATTGAACACACGATAACAACATTATCCTTCTTGTCTCTCATTACCTCAAATTCAAATTCTTTCCATCCAATCAGAGATTCCTCAACTAGTATTTCACCTATCATTGAAGCTCTAAGACCTCGTTCAGCGATAACTTTAAACTCATCTATATTATACGCAATACCACCGCCAGTTCCCCCAAGAGTAAATGCAGGTCTTATTATTACAGGGAAACCAATATTATTAGCAACTTCTACAGCTTCATCTAGCGAATGAACAGCTTTGCTATACGGACACTTAAGACCTATCTTCTCCATACTCTTTTTAAATAGTTCTCTATCTTCCCCCTTCCTGATTGCTTCAACATTGGCACCT
This sequence comes from Spirochaetota bacterium, assembly GCA_025061835.1. NCBI lineage: Bacteria > Pseudomonadati > Spirochaetota > Spirochaetota bacterium. The sequence continues at coordinate 16,499 of JANXAC010000002.1, read as the reverse complement.
ATAAGCTTAACTTTGTATTTGTCCAAAATGCCATTCTCATACAATTTTACCGTAAGGTTTAGTGCAGTCTGTCCTCCTAGCGTTGGCAGGAGTGCATCTGGTCTTTCTCTGTCTATTACCTTCTCAACAAACTCTAGAGTTAGAGGTTCAATGTATGTAACATCTGCTATCTCTGGATCGGTCATTATCGTTGCGGGGTTTGAATTCATTAGTATAACCTTGAAACCTTCCTCTCTCAAAGCTTTACAAGCCTGTGAGCCAGAATAGTCAAATTCACAAGCCTGACCTATGACTATAGGTCCTGAACCGATAACTAGGATGCTGTTTATATCCTTTCTTCTTGGCATACATGACCTTCATGTTCATACCATTATAAATATGATCTTTCTAATCTTTCATCTTATTAGCATATTCTGAGTGGTTCATTAATGAAAATGTTTCATTTGAATACAAGCTATCTCAAAACATTATTAATTAACTGGTTTGTGTAGTGAATTGATATATTAAGAATATCAAAATACTCATACATGCGATATGCTACAATACTCCTTTTGTAGATGGCAATGTGTCTGAAACTATTTTTATGGCGTTTTTGAGAGCTAATGCAAATGATTTAAACACTGACTCTGCTATGTGATGCCTATTACTTCCTCTCACTAGGTCAATATGTAAAGTTATCTTAGCCTCTCTTACAAAGCCTAGAAAGAATACCTCCAATAGTTCCATATCAAATTCTCTTATGTTCCCCTGACTTATATGAGGTGAAATATATAAATACGGTCTTCCACTTACATCTAATGACACTTGGGATAACGCTTCATCAAGAGGGACGGAACCGAAACCGAACCTAGATATACCCTTCTTATCCCCGATTGCTTTGTCAAAACATTTACCAAGGACTATACCAAAATCTTCCACAAGGTGATGAAAATCTACATGAGTATCTCCTTTACACTTAATTATTTCAATATCAATAGAAGAGTGTTTAGAGAGTATTGAAAGTAGATGGTCAAAGAAACCAACACTAGTAGTGCCTCTGAATACTCCACTACCATCTAGATTTACAGAAATTTCTATTGATGTTTCAAGGGTTTCTCTTGATATTTTGGATATTCTCATTAGAAGAACCCCAGTAGCATTAGTATAAGTGCTATTAGTATTAGTCCTCCAGCTGCTATACCTACGAATATGATTATATTTATAGTGTTGTCTTCTTTTGCAATACTTGATTCTTCAAGCCCTTGATCAAGTCTTGGACCTTTTATTATTTCACCTTCGTACTTCTTGATCTTTACATTATCTTCTTCTATTGATTTTCCATAGACACCGGGACCAATGCTTGTAAGAATAACATAATTTTTACCTACAACTTTTATTTGTTCTACTGTTGAAGGAATAGGTCTCTCTTCATTCGTCTGAGGTGATATAGCACCGAGGAGTTCTTTAAAGTATTGACCTCTTTGTGTTTTTTCAGTAATCCTCGTTAAAACCTTGTCTCCGGGTTTTAGTTCATAGACAGGAACTCCTGTTATAGGTGATAGAACCAGAGCAGCCTCAAGAACAATAGAGTTTTGGGGGAGGTTGAACTCATCTGCATCTTGCTTTGATGATTGTTGGGCTTGTTGTAGTTTTTTATCTGATTCCTTTTTTATTCTTTTTATACTGATCTCTTCAATCTCCTCCTGACTTATCGTTTCAATCTCTACATCAATAGAGACATTTCTATCTCCAGTTGGTCTTTGTAAAACATTCTGGATAAATTCTGCAATCTTAGGTGTAGCATTTTTGTTTATGAAATATATAATCTCATCAACTCTATCTTTTGACTTTAGTTCATAATCTATCGCTTTCTGTATATCGTTGGTTATACTTATTGAATACTCACCCTTCCATTTTATATTAACTATTTTCTCCTCAAAATCATGCCATGGCATCTGAGGATTATTCTCATATATTGAACTGAAATGTGATGAAGCAACTTGGATTTTTTCTAAACTTTTTGATAGAAGATTGAAAGATATAAAAGCCAGTCCAAAGGTGTTCGTGCTTACAGCCTTAAACCTACATTTTATAACACCATAAGCAGGTATTGCTGACTCTGGCATTCTTAAACCTCACCTCTAGAAATTTTCGGAATAACCATTGTATATCTGAATTGTAAATAAAAAAACTTATAACTGTAAAACAAATTTCACAAAGGTCAGCAAAGCATAAAAACTTGAGCATATAGAGTTGATAATAAATACTTCTTGGTGAGAAAAATATTTGGGAAAAATTTACAATTAATTCCCGATTCTAGTCAAATAACACAACTGAAGCGTAAATACACCTTTTTCAAAAATTTTACGATGCCTTATCCGACCAGTTTTTGATACTACAAAAATACTTCTGTTAAAATAAAGAGTATTATCTGGGGGTAAATGTATGATAGATGCTAGTTTGAGTAGGTTAGTCAAGGATCCTATTACGAGGAAAGTTTTAAAAGAATACAGAGAAGGACTAGATTACAAATCTATAAAATCATCTTTCGCAAGACATCTCAAGTATTCAATGGCTAAAGACGAGTATTCAGCCACTGAACTTGATAAACTTTTTAGTCTCGCTCTTTCTGTAAGAGACAGACTTATTGAGAAGTTAATAAAGACACAACAAACATACTACGAGGTTTCTGATACTAAGAGGATCTATTATCTATCTTTGGAATTTTTGATAGGTAGAATGTTGATAAACAATATGATTAATCTCAGGATTGACAAAGAAGTTAGGAAGGCGATGGATGATCTGGGTATTGATATAGATAAACTAGCTGAACTGGAGGAAGATCCTGGTTTAGGTAATGGCGGACTAGGTAGGCTAGCTGCTTGTTTTCTTGACTCATTGGCTACTCTTGAATATCCCGCTTACGGTTACGGTATAAGGTATGAGTTTGGAATATTTAAGCAAGTATTCCAAAACGGCTATCAGGTTGAAAAACCTGAAGAATGGCTTAAATTTGGTAATCCTTGGGAGTTTGAAAGACCAGAGTATTCTGTCACTGTTAAGTTTTATGGTAGGGTTAATTCTTATGTTAAGAATGGTGAGTTGAAGTTTGAATGGGTTGACACCCGGGATGTTCTTGCAGTTCCTTATGACACTCCGATAGTTGGATATGATACTAACACTGTCAATACTTTGAGACTCTGGGCTGCTAGAGCATCTGAAGAGTTTGACTTACAGATATTTAATCATGGAGATTATGTAAAAGCCGTTGAAAATAAAAACCTATCCGAAGTTATATCAAAAGTTTTATATCCTAATGACAACATATATGAAGGTAAAGAACTTAGATTGAAGCAAGAGTATTTCTTTGTCTCTGCATCACTACAGGATATTATAAGGAGATTTAAGAAACAGTTTGGCAATAACTTTGAGTTATTCCCAGATAAAGTTGCTATACAACTTAACGATACTCATCCTGCACTAGCTATACCTGAACTTATGAGGATACTTGTTGATATTGAGGAAATACCTTGGGACAAGGCTTGGGATATAACTGTAAATACCTTCGGATACACTAACCACACAGTGATGCCTGAGGCTCTTGAGAAATGGGAGGTTAGTCTGTTTGAAAGATTATTCCCTAGACATCTTCAGATAATAAACGAGATAAATAGAAGATTTTTGAATAAAGTTTCAGCAACCTTCAACGATATCAACAAAATAAGGAATGTGTCAATATTTGAGGAAGGACCTTCAAAGATGGTAAGAATGGCTAACTTATGTGTAATAGGCTCACATTCTGTCAATGGTGTTTCAGAACTACATACTAATATCCTAAAGAATAGTGTTATGAAAGACTTCTATGAAATATTTCCAGACAAGTTTAACAATAAAACAAATGGCGTAACTCAAAGAAGGTGGCTTCTGCTCTCAAATCCAGGGTTAGCTAGTTTGATTACCGAAACGATTGGCGACAAATGGGTAAAGGATCTGTACGAACTTAGAAAATTAGAAAAGTTCGCAGATGATAGAGCGTTTTTGGATAAATTTTACTCTGTCAAGCAAAATAACAAAGAGAAGCTTGCTAGATATATAAAAGATGTTTGTGGTGTCAAAGTTGATCCAGTGAGTATGTATGATGTTCAAGTGAAGAGACTACACGAATACAAGAGACAGTTACTTAATGCTATGCATATAATATACCTTTATACGAGACTTAAAGATGATCCAAATCTTGACATATACCCCAGAACCTTCATATTCGGTGCTAAGGCAGCTCCTGGATACTATATGGCTAAACTAATAATCAAGCTGATAAATAGCATAGGCGAGACCATCAATAGGGACAAAAGTATAAAGGACAAAATAAAAGTTGTTTTTATACCTAACTATAATGTTTCCCTGGCAGAGAAGATAATTCCTGCTGCTAATGTTAGTGAACAGATTTCTACTGCTGGTAAAGAAGCGTCTGGAACTGGTAATATGAAATTTGCCTTAAACGGAGCTATCACGATTGGAACGCTTGATGGTGCTAATGTTGAAATAATGGAAGAAGTCGGTGAAGAAAATATATTTATATTTGGTCTGAAAGCTGAAGAAGTTGCAGAGTTGAGAATGAGTGGCAGATATAGTCCTTACGATATATACAATTCAAATCCAGATATAAAAAGGATTTTAGATATGATAATTGGTAGTTATTTCGCTCCCAAAGAGCCAGGGATATTTGAGCCTATATACAATTCGTTGCTGTTTGGCAGAGGGGGGAGTGCCCCTGATGAATACTTTTTACTAGCAGACTTTGAGGATTACAAGAATACACACGCTAAGATTGATGCTCTATACAGAGACAAATATGAATGGAATAGAAAAGCATTGTTAAATACGGCTAGAATGGGTAAGTTCTCAAGCGATAGAACCATTAAAGAATACTGCGAAGAAATATGGAAAGCTAAACCAGTAAAAGTTAGAATTGATTAGTCAGTATTTGATTTTGAAGGGGGATGTCCCCCTTAACATTTAGTTATTTAACTAAGTTCTTAAGTTTACTGCCTACCTTTATTGTAGGATAATCCTTCGCTGGTATGGTTATCTTTTGCTTCGTTTTAGGATTGATTGCAGTTCTTGAAGACCTTTTTTTGACAGAGAGAGTCAAATAGCCAACTATTGATAGAGTATTCTTACTCTTAACTGCCTTCTCCATTTCCTCAAGAAAAGCATCAATGACTTGAGAGACAGTCTTTTGACTCAACTTAGTTGAGTTTGCAATATTTCTCACAAGGTCTTTTTTGTTCATACAGAACCTCCTTTCAAATACAATCCTATTTTATTTATAAGTGTTTTATTTGTCAAGAAAATAACGATCTTTATGTGTATATAAGCATTTCTAACCCCCTTTTCCCAAAACTTTATTGTAGTTAATTTGTTCTGGAATCATCTAATTTGATTTGATATGAATACAAAAAACATAGATTTTTGATATTCTATAAAAGTCATTTTCATAATTAAACACTAGTGAGGTAAAATCATGAGTAAGTTTAAGTCAAGAATTGATAAGCTTCTCATATCTACTGGGGGTAATCCTTTTATAACATCCAAGTCAGAAGACTTGTTCTATTTCTCAGGTTTTACGGGAGATTTTGGATATATAGTTCTTGATAATCAAAAGTCACACTTGATAACTGTTAAAATGTTTGAGGAAGAGGCAATGAATTTCGTGGATAAATCTCTTTTTGATATACACATAGTTGAAAAAAAGGATATCTTTTCCAGAATAGTTGATGTATTGTTAGGCATAGGTTCAGAAGATATATATATATGCTCAAATGATACTAGACTCAGTGGATTCATATCAGTTGTAGAGTGTGCCAAAGACAAAAAGCTTTTCGGATTGAATAAAAAGCTACTATCCCTACGGGATGACCATTTCTCAATAGGCAATATAAAAGTATTTTTCAAGGAAGAGATAACACAAAAGGTGAGAGCTATAAAAGATGCCGATGAGATAGAAACTATCAAGAATAACATTCTTTTATCAGATGAAGGATTTTTGTATATACTTAAAGTTGTAAAGTCTGGAATGACTGAACTTCAGGTTTCTGCGGAGTTGGAGTATTACCTAAAGTCAAAGGGAGCAGAAGGAATGTCGTTTCCTACGATAGTAGCATCGGGGAGCAGGTCTTCAATGCCTCATGCAAGGTCATCCAACAAAGTAATCTCAAACGGAGAGCCAGTAGTAATTGACTTTGGAATAAAAAAAGATATGTATTGCACCGATACAACCAGAACTATCTTCATAGGACAACTATCACAGAAACTTAAAGATACATACAATGTAGTTCTTGAAGCATTGAATGAAGGAATAGCGAGTGCTAGAGCAGGAATAAGTGTTGGTGAGGTTGATAGAAAAGTAAGGAGTGTGATTCAGAGAAATGGACTTGGAGACTACTTCATACATTCAACGGGGCACGGCGTTGGGCTTGAGATACACGAATACCCATACCTATCACAATGGAATAATTACGAACTCCAAGAAGGTATGGTTGTAACGATAGAACCTGGGATATATATACCGGGTGAATTTGGAATAAGAATTGAAAACATGGTTTTGATAGGTAAAAACTCGTGTGAAGTTCTAACAAATTTAAAAACTGACCCAGTGGTAATATAAAATTTGGAGACTTTTACAAACAAATAACACTTTACTAAGTGGAGGAGTGTATGTTTGAAAGTAAAACTTTTAGAGTTGATAAGCACAGATATATATCGTACTTTGAGACTGGTAATGGGAAAGATATTATTCTCTTCATACACGGGTGGCTTACATCCAAGGAAAGTTGGATACCTATAATCCAGAGTATGAGTAAAAAAAAGTACAGGATAATCGCAGTTGATCTACTCGGACATGGTGATAGTTCAAGGTCACTCAAGTTAAGGTTTGATACTCAAGAAAACATTTCAATTCTTACCAAACTCGTTATGAAACTTGGTTTGAAAAACATCACAATCATCGGTCACTCAACAGGTGGTAAAATTTCACTCTTCCTGGCAAGTAAGTTATGTTCAATATCAAAAACCCTTGTCAAGAAGGTCATTCTACTTAATTCAATAGGCTCTTACGAGTTTTGGAGAACACTACACCCGATATTAAAGATTAGTTTCCTACAGCCAATTAGGTTTATGTTTGGTATCTTCACTTTGTCTATCTTCATAAGGCTTTATTTTAAGAAGTTTCTATTCTTTCTACCTATTTCTAGTACTCTAAAAGAAAACATATCAAAATACCTATCAGAATATACATCAAAACACTTTGAGTCTATTAGGAACAGAATTTGTGCTTTGAGGATTACAAAGAATATCTTTGATGTTTTCGTTGAAGACATAGACAGGACACTACTACCTGATGTTGAAATAATATGGTCAGACAAGGATATGCTTATACCTATCCAGGTCCAATACAAGTTCTCAATACTTTTCAAAAAGCAAGTTCATATAATCAAAAACGCGGGACATATGACGCCTATTGAAATACCAGAAAAGATTGCTAAACTAATGGAAAAACTCATCCAAAGCTAGGTCAAAGTTAGTAAATATTCTCATCTTTGCTCTTTACACATACTTAAAATCATAGGCTCAACTAGATCAAAACTTAATACGGTGTCATCTATAATTTTGTAGAAAATTAAAACTATGAACCTAACTACAAATTACTACTAATACAACATTAGACATTAACCATATCCACCACTGATCTTAACATCACTAAGAGAACAAAACAGAATCTTTAATAACTTCAGTTCTCAAGTACACCAACGATCATATTTTCATCAACGAAGTATTTTCTAAAAGCTTGGCTCACATCATCAAGACTAACTTCTTCAATTATGCTCATAAATCTATCAAGTTCCTTGTAGTTTCCGAGAACTACTTCGCTCCAACCTATTGAACCTGCTATACCATGATTTTTTTCAAAGTCAAACACTCTGTCTGCCTTTATTTTCCTTTTCACTATTTCTAGTTCTTGAGATGTAAATTGTCTATTTGTAAGCGAGTAAATGCTAGACATTAGTTCTTCCCTCAACTTTGATAATTCAACACCTGGGTTTGCGATAGCAAAAAAGTATGCTAAAAACGGATACTTACCAACCATAACACTCCCATCTACTGACGAAGCTAGTTTCTTATTCACAACCAGATCCTGATACAATCTTGCAGCCCTGCCATCAGACAGAAGGTATGATAATACCTCAATCGTGGCTACTTCCTTCGGAGACATTCTATACGATGGTGTTCTGAAACCAACTATCACGGCCTTTGAATTAGCATCCTTCCTTGTTGTCTTAAATTCCACCTTACCACTGTTAAATTCAGATACATTTACAACTTTACTCTCAACCTGATAAGGGTTTTTAGATGTCTCATTGAATATACTGATTATCTCCTTTTTCAAACTACTTTTGTCTATATTACCGACTACGACCAGTATAGCGTTCTTAGGCGAGTAGTAGGCGTTGTAGAAATCCAAAAGGTCTTTAGGAGTAAGTTTCTTTATATCTTCCTCCCAGCCGATTATAGGTCTTCTGTAATTTATCTTCTTAAACGAGTTGTAGATGAAGTCTTCAAAGAACTGCCCAAAAGGATTATCCTCATACCTCATCCTTCTCTCTTCCAGTATAACTCTCTTCTCACTGTTAAATTCCTTCTCATCAATTACGATGTCAAACATTATTTCTTTTATCATCTTTAGAACTTTTAGAGTGTGTTCTGAAGGAATATCAGCAAAATACATCGTGTAATCCCACGAAGTCGCAGCGTTATCACTACCACCTAGAGCTCGTATGGTTTTTGAAAACTCTCCCGGTTTTAGATTTTTCGTTCCTTTGAAAGCCATATGTTCAAGAAAGTGTGCTATACCTGATTTCCCATCAACCTCGTCAATCGCTCCAACTCTATACCATACTTGTATTGACACGATGGGTAGAATATCTCTATCAACCAGCACAACCTTAAGACCATTGTCAAGATAAAACTCTTCAATATCCAACCCCATAACCATCTCCCCATAAGACAAATCGGTAAGAAATAAAACTAAAATCAAAAGACAAAACCTCACAAACATATATTAAAATCATAATAAAATCTACTTGCTTCTTACAAAAACTTCCAAATAGAAGTATAAAATTTGCAGCAAGTTCAAGGTTTTCTCATCCCTTCTTAACCTCTAATTTGAGACAAATGTCCATCCTTCTAAAGAAGTATCTAGAAGATGGTATGAAGTTAGATTTTGAGAGTAATGAACACTATAAAGCATTCAATCCATAAGGTATGGATTTCAAATATGAACAATATCGTTGTCAATCAATCTAGCATTACCTATATAGACGGCTAGGGCAATCACCACAGTTCCTTTTTCTGGAATTCTGTCAATTTTCTCAAGTGTTTCTGGTTCAACTATTTCAATGTAGTCAATTCTAGACTCAATTGAAGATATCATCTTAACCATCTCATTCTTTATCTTACTAACATCTTTCTCACCAGATAGTATAAGATCTTTTGCTTTTTGAAGTGATTTGTATAGGATACTAGCATTCTTTCGTTCCTCAGGGGATAGGTAAGTATTCCTTGAACTCATAGCAAGTCCGTCTTCTTCTCTGACGATCGGCATAACTACAATCTCTATAGGAAAGTTAAGGTCTTCAACCATTCTTTTTATTATTTTTGCCTGCTGATAGTCTTTCTGACCAAAGTATGCTCTATCAGGTTGAACGATGTTGAAAAGTTTTGCCACAACTGTCGCAACACCTCTAAAATGTCCCGGTCTTGACAACCCGCATAGGTGATTAGGTAGTCTCTCCAAATCCACATAGGTTTCATAACCTTCTGGATACATATCCTCAACGGAAGGATGGAATATATAATCAACACCTTCCTTGTCTAGTAATTCTTTATCTCTCTCAAAGTTTCTTGGATACTTATTAAAGTCTTCCTTCGGACCAAATTGCTTTGGATTTACAAATATACTCACGACAGTTACATCGTTCTCTGACTTGGATCTTCTAACAAGGGATAAGTGTCCTTCGTGTAAAGCACCCATCGTAGGAACAAATCCGATGGATTTACCAGACTTCTTGATGTTTAACATTTCTCTCTGTATTTCAGAAGGCTTTTGAATAACCCTCATATTATTTTTTTCTCCTCACCTTTCAAAAGCCTCTTTATGTTTGATGAATGCTTTATTATTATGAATACCATCACAACGAATGCTGAAGCAATCAGAACATAGTTGTTCGCTATACTGTTATTTAAAATATGATAGACTAGTAGGAATGAAAAGACGGCGATAGTTGAAGCGATTGAACTTATAGATACGATCCTGAATATCGCTATGAATATCCCGAAAACGACTGCACCTATAAGCACGCCAACTGGTGTGAGAACAGCAAAGACCCCGAGCGAAGTGGCAACTCCCTTTCCTCCTTTGAAGCCGACAAAAGGAGAGAATATATGCCCAAGTATAGAAGCAATCCCTATGAATACATACGCTTCAGGTAAAAAGAAGTTTAAAAGTTTTGAATGGTAGATATAGGAAGAGGCTAAAGTAGGTATAGCACCTTTGAGAGCATCAAGAACAAGAACCAAGATACCCCATCCCTTGCCTACAACTCTAAAAACATTCGTAGCACCAATATTCCCGCTACCTTCTTTAGTTATATCAACCCCCTTAAGCGAGGCAACTATTTTACCGAATGGAATACTACCAATCAAGAAAGAGGAAATTATAAAAACTATATCCCAGATCATATAAACTCCTTACTTCTCTATTACTTTTGGAACTACGATGAATTCACTTTTTCGTTTAGGAGAGTTTTTCAGCATATCCTCAACTTTACCACTCTCTACAACTATATCCTCTCTTGGTTCATTTATGATGTTTATAGGGTAGGGTGAAGGTTCTACACCTGATGTGTCTAGTTCGTTGATCATTTCAACAAATGAGACTATGTTTGAGAATTCTTCCGTGAATTTTTCTAGTTCTTCTTCGGAAAATCTCAGTCTTGAAAGTTCAGCAACTTTCTTAACAATATCCTTTGTCATACTACTGCCCCTCTATAACTTTTTCAACTTTCTCCTCTGCCCCTGAAAGAGACATTATGCTTTTTGAATGCTCATAGGAATACTTTGCAACCAATGAAGTATCAATGTATTTCCTAAAGCCAAGAAAAGGTATTTTTGAGAAGAAGAAGAGAAACGATCCAAACAGAATGAAAAGAACCCAACCACCAAGCAAGGCACCTAGTATCCTGTTTATTATTCCTACTCTAAATAAGTCTATCAGGTTCTTGAGCAATAGATAAATTATGAAAAACACAATTAGAGATACAACCATAATGGTTAAGACTGAAACCGCATAAGATATATCTTTTCCAACACCAACGTATTCAAAAAACGACGACAGAGGTGTTCCAAAAGCATCTATCAGGATTATTGTAGCAACTATACCTATCACCAAGACTAATATACCTATAAAACCTTTTCTAGCACCCCATATTATACCTATTAGGGTGAGTGAAAGAAGTATAATATCCAAAACATTCATAAAAGAATTATTTTGAAAATATCCAGTGCTTTTCAAATTAGTCTAAACTAAACTTAAGATGAAAGATTTCTAATTTTTTATATAAAATTCTGATGTGCTTGGAGGATACTATGAGAAAGGTTATTTACATTTTGGTTTTACTAATACTTACCACTAGTACATTTGGCTTTAAGGAGGCGATATACAACAAGGGACTTGAGGTAGGAATAGGATATGCTTTTGGTGGTTTTGGTTTTGAAGTAGGTTTTGAAAGAAAGATAAGCCAGAATATTGACTTATATCCTTGGATTAGGTTTGGAGGCATAGGTGGATACTACACATATACTGATGTTAGATATGATAGATCTTTTGGGATTGGGTTTCAAGTAGATTTACCTATTTCTATCTACTCACAATCTTTCTTTACGATAGCAATCTCTCCTCTCGTTGGAGCAGACATAGTATTCATACCTAGAGAAACAGTATTTTGGCTTGATTTTGGTGCTTATGGTTTATTTTCATTTGACTTGAGAAAAGAGAAGATACCTCTTTCTATCTCATTTGGTGTAGGACCTGATCTGTATTTTGGAAGAAACTTTGGCTTTGGTGTATATTGGGTTCTAGCTTTTTCATTCTATATAGAAGATCTGGTTATACAAATAGGTGGTAACTCTAAATTTGCAGGTTTGGCACTCAAGATAACAAGTATATCTTTCTAATATTATTTAAATAATTTCCTTTACAAGATGAATCGAAATAACTTCCTTACCACCTGTAATAACTGATAGTTTGCCTAGAAACCATTTTAGAAACTCGTATTTGATATTCCTGTCGGTCTTAATGTTATCATTACCTTTTAGGATTGATATTATAAATACTTTAGTTCTATCACCTATGTTTTCGTTCTTTATGTAAGGCAAAACACCTTGTATTTTCAGTAGTGAGATTAGAAACTTTGACACAACAATAAAATCTTCTTCATCACTATCAGAATTCACAAGAGCATTCAATGACATAACCAAAAGGTTATATAAATCCTCGTCAAATACCTCGTAGGGTATAACTAGATTGCTCACTTCAGATATTAGGATTGAATAGTATAACTTGGATGTTTTAATTTTTAGATGATCAAAGAAGTTTTTAACCATTTCGGCTTCTTGAAGTGATGGAATTTTCTCTGGGTTTGGGGAATACCTTACAAGACCTCTTATAACATTACACATATTCACAATGTTTGAAAACCTACTTTTGAAACGGTTGGCACCATAAAGCGCTAGATTAGACTTGCCAATCTCAGGTGATAGGATAACAACAATCTTATCAAAATCTCCAATATCCTTGGTTCCCAAAACGATCCCTGTTATTTTCTGAAATCTTTTCAGATACATACCTAATTCTAAAATAAACTCTAGATGTATATATAATAAATTATACTGTTCCGAAGATGTGGAAAGATAGTGTAATATAATTGTATAATAACTACATAAGGTAGATGAGTAATGAAAAAGGGATTTTTAAGGTTGTTATTACTGGTTTTAGCATATGCTATTACTTCAGTGATTATCTACATGGCTCTGACCAATACAGGTTTATTTAGCAAAAGGATAGAGTCTAGAATAAAGTCTGTTTTTTCCCAGATTGTTAAAAACTTTGATAACAAACTATCAAATTGTAAATCAATAACAGAAACTATCTCAAAAGACCCCAACATTAGCTTAATATTCTTCCAAACGGAAATCGGTGGTAACAGAAGAGAGTATATTAATTACCTATCTAGATTACGAAGTAGCGTAAAGAACATGTATAAGATAGTACTTGTTAATAAGGAAGGTAAGTTCTTGATATCATCAGATTACTTTGATAGCGATTTTAGAGAATTTAGACTCGTGGAGAAGTATCTGAAAAAAAAAGATTTTACTTTCTTTGGAAATTTTGATGTTATTTACTCTGTTACGAGAATCTACGACCAGCGGGGTGTTGAAAGAGGGTATGTTGCGATAGGCTGGTATAAGGATTTTTTTGAACAATCATACTTTGACTCTAGAGACCTCAAATTCGTTCAGGATCTAATACTCATAAATGCACCAGACAAACTTACAAAAGAGTCTATATACGAAAACTCATCTCTACTGGAAAAGAAAGCACTGATAACGGAGAAGATAGACAATCATAATCTTAAACTACTGTTTTTCAGGTATAGTATTGGTCTTGATGCAATTAATATTTTAACAATAGTTCTTTCACTAGTTTTTGCTCTGATAATTACAATCTGGTTCATAGTCAGTCTGATAGGTGAGAAGAATTCACAGATTTTAGAAGAGGTCAAAGATACTTTTCTATCGGAGGTAGAGGGAAATTTGGCTAAGGAGTATGGTAGTTCTGGCACTAATATTGGAAGTATTGAATATAATACTCCATACGATGTGAGAGAATTACCTCAAGTTGAAAGTAGTCACGAGTATGAAACTATTGAGACCGATATTGTTCCTTTCAGAGATGAAATAGCGGAGAGGAATGTTGCTACGGTTAGTGAAATTTTTGAATACCTGAAGGAGACTTTGAGAATATCCAAGGTAATGTTTATGAGAAGAGTTGAGGATGGTTTTATTCAGGTTGTATCTGAAGGTTTTGAAACAGAAGACTTCGCTATATACTTTTCTGACAAGGTTTGGCAAAAATTTCTGTCAAACCATAAAGCAGTATCAATAAAAGGTAATATAAAGGAACTTTATGAACTTGGAGATAGAATAAAAGATGATCTCTTTGAGATCATCATATTTCCAATTATAGACTCATTTGGAGATGTAAGATATTTATTCGTAGTAGGTAGAAAATGGACAGAAAATGAACAAGGGCTAGCAGCAAAAAAAGAAGTCTTCTCAAGGATAAAAAATGTCATAATTAATGTATAGGCTAGACTCTATTCTTACTTGAAAGAAGTTTATCTTCAATTCTTACTAACATACTTTTGCATACAATAGGGAGAATTTCTAATCATCTTTACAGATACACTAATTCACACCTCTAGTAAGGTAAATTTCTGAAAGGTTGCGAAAAGTAAAATTCTTTAAATTAAGTTTGTTGAGACTGTATAGTGTTAGATTTGGTTCCTCTTTGCTTCTTCAATCTTTTCAACTATCCTTACAGGAAGAAGCGGGTCAAAGAAGTTAGAAGTCCCTATCTGGACTAGTGATGCTCCAGCAAACATAAATTCTAGAACATCTTCGTATGATGTAATTCCTCCAACTCCTATAACTGGTATTGAAACTGCTCTACATATCTCATAGACATGTCTTAGGGCTATAGGCTTTATAGCAGGACCTGAATAGCCGGCGAATATGTTTTTGAATACAGGTTTTCCAGTCTTTATATCAATTTTCATACCGAGTATTGTATTTATTGCGGTTATACCATCTGCTCCCTCTGATTGGGCAATCAAAGCATTGTTAACTATGTTGGGAGTATTAGGACTTAATTTTACCCAAAAAGGCTTCTTTGACACTTTCTTAACAGATCTCACAACCTCCCTGACATTATCTTCATTACTGTCAAAAGTAATTCCCCCCTTCTCCACATTAGGACAGGAAAGGTTAAGTTCAATAAAACTGATACCGTCAATCGTTGAAGCTTCTTCCACAATTTCCCTAAACTCACCAACACTCATTCCTGCTACGCTAACAACTATGTTAGTTTGAACAATATTTAAAACTTGTGGAAGTATTTCGTCCTTAAACTTTCTAATACCTGGATTTGCCAAACCTATGGAGTTAAGCATGCCACCGATTGTTTCAACAATCCTAGGTGGCTCATTACCTTTTCTCTCCTGTAGTGTTATCGTCTTAAAAACAATTCCTCCAAGTATTGATAAGTCATAAATATTTGAAAGTTCTAATCCAAACGAGGCAGTTCCAGAAGCAAGAAGTATAGGATTTTTGAACTTAACACCACTAACTACAGGTGAAAAGTTTAGCATAATAGTCGCTACTGAAATATATCTGTCAATACCTGCGCGTCTGCAGGCGGTGAGAAGAAAAATTCCCTATCATCAATTTCAATATTTACACTACTGTAAGATACACTGATTGAGAGTTGCTCTCTAGTGACGGTAGTTCCACTTATTGATAAGACAAGCCCCCTTCTTGAGGATACTAACTTAGCACTGCTGAACGTAGTAAATACATCTGGCTTTGGTTTTAGATTAAACGAAAAAGTTTTATCATCATATTTATCCATAGTTATTATGTACTCACTGTTATACTTATCGTAAGGATTTATAATCTCCGAAACATATATTACTCTATCACCTCTTTTAGGAAGTAAAGGTTGTTTTATAACGGTATTGTTACCTTTTATGAATATCCACATAGAATTGCCATCACTGATTAGGTCAATCTGCGAAGGTTGGTAGAAATTTATCTTTAACTTGTTTGGCATTTTATACTTTATGGTTCCGGTATAAGTTTTGTTACCTATCTTTATCGTTATAGAACCTGTAAAGGTTTTGATTGAATTATAAGCATTCTTGAGTTCTCTAATTGCAACATCCGCAGTTATTGAAGGAAAAACCACATTTGAGATAAACAAAGTCAAAACAATAATTAAAAATCTTATCATACACTCCTGAATTTTGAAAGATGTTTAACAATACCTAAAAGTTTGCTCTCATTTAAGTAGTAAAAAATTAATCCTAATCAACTAATGTTATCCCTTTTGTGAGTTTAACTTCTTTTACTTTAAACTTATCCAGTTCCTCACCCAATACCTTCAAACTCTCAACAACCAAAGGCAACCTCTCACTTGCACTCCTCAACACCTCAACAGCCTCCCTCATCACCCCATACACCTCACTAAACCTATCATTCAAATTACCTGTAGCATCACTTACCTCATACACAGCCCTCACAACCTCCTCCATACCCACCTTCCCCTCCTCAACAGCTACCCTTAT